>JAGWSK010000516.1 GCA_028869355.1 Alphaproteobacteria bacterium
CAGCTTGCGGCAATCACCCACATCGGGAACTCGGTATTGCGCGGGAACCGCCAGTGCAACACGCGGTAAAACATCAGCCAGATGAAAATCCCGCCCACGACCGTAGGCTCGAAAACCTCCAGCTTCGACTGCATGAAGTAATGCACAGTTCCGAGCACAGCGATCGGGAAGATCAGCTGGTGCAGATTTCGCCAGCGTATGCCGCCGAGGCGGCGCACCATGTAGTTGTTCGACGTTGCCGCCAGCACTGCCAGTCCGACCCAGGCAGTAAAGCCGATCGTGAGGTAATAGCGCCGCACGATTTCCGAGGCGACGGTCGCCAGATTGAACGTCTGATCGGCGATGTACAGGGTCAAATGCAGGGCGATATAGCAGTAGCATCCCACCCCCAGCATGCGCCGGATATCGACCAGTAGCGCATATCGCGCGATTCTCCGCATCGGCGTGACGAACAGGCTCAGCATCAAGAACCGGATCGCCCACAATCCGACTTCGTGGATCGCTTCGGTGCGCGGCCGGGGGCCGAGATTGTGCCGGATGGTAAACCAGACGAGCGCGACCGCCGGTGCGACCAGCAGCGCAAGTGTCGCCGCCCGCAGCGGCGAAAACCGGCCTCGTCGATCCTGCCAAATCCTGTGTCCGGATGTGCTCATCGGATTGCGAATTTAGCTTCTCAAAACGCCGCCGGTCGCCTTGGCGACGGTGCTCACGATCTTTTGCGCGATCCCCTCGATTTCAGCTTCGGTCAAAGTTCGTTCCCGCGGCTGAATGGTAACCGCAATCGCCAGCGATTTCTTCCCTTCCGCAACGCCGCTCCCCTGATAGACATCGAACAACTCAACCGATTCAATCAGCTTGCGCTCAGCACTGCGTGCGGCCCTGACCACCTGATCGGCCGTGACATCGGCGCCGACAACAAAGGCGAAATCGCGGGTCAGCGGCATCAGATCGGAAGCTTCGAGTTTCGGCCGCGATTTGCTGCTGCGGGCTTTGGAGGCGGGGATCGCGTCCAGGAAAACCTCGAACAGAGAAACCGGGCCTTTGAGGTCAAAACCCGAAGCGATGCTCGGATGCAGCTCCCCAAACCACGCCAGCGGTTTTGGACCGGTTGCAATCGTTCCCGAACGCCCGGGATGATACCAGTGTGCGGCTCCGGCTTTCACTGGAGCCGAACGTGCCCCAGCCCATACGGCATCCAGCGCCGCCAATGCGTCAGCCTTGGCGGCGAACGCGTCCGGCCGAATCACACTCTTCGTCCAGTGCCGCGGCGGTTCGCCGGCGCGGATCCCGGCCGCAACATTTGCTTGCGCGCCGGGATGGCCGGACTCGAATTGCACACCGAGCTCGAACAGCCGGACCTGCATCAGCCCGCGCGCCTGGTTGCGCGCCGCGGCCGCGAGTAGAGACGGGATCAGCGATGGCCGTAGCGAATCGAGATCGGCGGAAATCGGATTTTCCAACTGGCGCGCCTCATCACCGCCACCGAACATGGAAGCATGCGCGCGCGGGATGAACGAATAGTGTACGCCTTCCGCGAAACCGCGCGCCGCCACGGCCCGGCGCGCGAGCGACGCGCGCCGTTGCGGTTCGGTCGTGACCGGGCGCGCAATCGCGTAGGGGCGCGACATCGCGGCAGCGGGCACTTTGTCCAGGCCGTAGATGCGCACAACCTCTTCGACCAGATCGGCCTTGTCGTGCACATCGGCACGCCATGACGGCGGCATCGCGTCAAATGGGCCACGGCCGCGCAACTCGAAGCCCAGTCGTAGCAGGATTGCAGCGATCTCTTCGTCGGGCAGATGAAATCCACCGAGCCGATTCACGTCCGAAGGATCGAACCTGACGTGCCGGCGCCATTCCGGTACACGCCCGGCGACCCTAAGTGCGGAGGCTTCGCCTCCGCAAATCTCCAGAATCAATTGTGTCGCGAGCTCCAGGCCGGGAATGACGAATTCCGGATCAACCCCGCGCTCGAACCGATAGCGCGCATCCGACACAATGCCGAGCATGCGGCCTGTGCGCGCAGTGCGAACCGGATCGAACAGGGCCGATTCCAGGAACATCTCCGTCGTCGATTCGGTGCAACCGCTGTCCTCGCCACCCATGACTCCGCCGATGCTGCGCGCGGCCGCATCATCGGCAATCACCGTCATTTCAGGATCGAGCGCGTATTCCTTGCCGTCCAGCGCCAGGATCTTCTCACCCTCGCGCGCCAAACGTGCGCGCATGTGGCCCCTGAGTTTGGCGGCATCAAAGGCGTGCAATGGCCGGCCCCAGCCGTGTGACACGTAGTTTGTGACATCCACCAGCACCGAAATCGGCCTGAGGCCCGCCGATTTCAGCCGCTGCTGCAGCCATTCGGGACTTGGCCGGTTGCGCAAGCCGCGGATGACGCGGCCGGCAAACAGCGGGCAGGCGCTTTCCTTGCCCGCCGGAAAATCCAGTGACACGCGAATAGGTGATTCGAATTTCCCCGGTACGGCAGACACAGGCCGGGTCTTCAGCGCGCCGAGGCGCGCCGCGGCGAGGTCGCGTGCTATTCCGTGCACGGATGTACAATCGCCGCGATTCGGTGTGATCGCGACGTCGATCACCGCATCGCCCAGGCCCAGTGCCGCTGCCGCCGGAGTACCAAGCGCAAAATCACCGCCGAGTTCGATAATGCCCTCGTGCTCGTCGGAGAGCTGCAGCTCGCGCTCCGAACACAACATGCCGCGCGATTCGACCCCGCGGATAGTGGCGACTTTGAGCGCAAAGCCCGATCCCGGAATCCATGTTCCGGGCGGCGCGAAAATCCCAATGAGCCCGGCACGCGCATTCGGCGCGCCGCAAACGACCTGGACGATGTCTTTGCCGGTATCGACGCGGCACACCCGCAGGCGGTCGGCATTGGGATGCGGCTCGGCCGAGACGACGCGCGCCACCGTGAACGCCGTGAGTGTCGCCGACTTGTCGTCAATGCTTTCGACTTCCAGCCCGATATTCGTCGCGGCGTCCGCGATCGCCGCGGCGTCGGCCGTGGTGTCGAGATGCTCCTTCAGCCAGGACACCGAAAATTTCATTGGCTGAGGCTCTCATGTAAAGCAGCAATATCGAGCGCGGCAAAGCCGTAATGGCGCAGCCAGCGCAGATCGGATTCGAAGAACGGCCTCAAGTCCGGAATCCCGTATTTCAGCATCGCGAGGCGATCGATCCCGAAACCGAATGCGAAGCCGTGATAGTATTCGGGATCGACGCCGCACATTTCCAGCACGCGCGGATGCACCATGCCCGCGCCGGCAATCTCCATCCAGTCCCGCCCCTCACCAAACCGGATTTGTCCGCCCGAACGGTCGCATTGAATGTCGACCTCCACGGAGGGTTCTGTGAAGGGGAAATAGGATGGACGCAGGCGCATTCCGATCGCCGGCAGTTCGAAATAGGCCTTGCAGAATTCCTCCAGGATCCACTTGAGATGACCGAGGTGAGTTTCAGAATCGACCACCAGCCCTTCGACCTGATGGAACATCGGTGAGTGAGTGGCGTCGTAATCGCGGCGATAGGTCCGGCCCGGCGCGATGATCCGGATCGGCGGCTTCTGCGCCAGCATGGTACGGACCTGAACCGGACTGGTGTGGGTGCGCAACAGCGTGCGCGTGCTGTCCGACTGCGGCTTCAGGTAAAACGTATCATGCATCTGGCGTGCCGGATGTTCGGGCGGAATGTTCAGCTTGCTGAAATTATACTCGTCGGTCTCGACGTCGGGGCCCTCCGCTACCTTGAAATCGAGATCGGCGAAAATTGCGATCAGTTCGTCGCGCACATGGCTGACCGGATGAACGCTGCCTTCGGCTGCTTCGGGCGCCGGCAAGGTCACATCGACGCGTTCGGTCATCAGGCGCGCTTCGAGTGCTTCGCCCTCCAGTTCCCGTTTGCGCGCGGCGATGGCGTCGGCGGCTCGATCACGCAAGCCATTGAACAGCGGGCCCTGGGTTTTGCGCTGTTCCGGCGTCATGCCGCCAAGCGTCTTCAGGAGTTCGGCGATACTGCCTTTTTTGCCGAGCGCCCCGACGCGCACGTCTTCCAGCGCGCGACTGTCCCCCGCAGCCGCAATCTGCTGCATCAAATCCCGCTCAATTTGGGCGATGTCTGTCATCAGGGCGTGCTTTCTCATCGCGCGGCCGGATCAGGCGGCCGGGCTGATTCGAGACTGACGTGGAGCCTATCAGCCGGCCGAAACAGCCCGATCGACCAGCGCCTTAAAGCCGTCCGGATCGCGCACTGCGAGATCGGCGAGAATCTTGCGGTCGATTTCAACTCCGGCCGAGGACAATCCGTTGATCAGCCGGCTATAGGTCAGGCCGTGCTCACGCGCCGCGGCATTGATCCGCTGAATCCACAGCGCACGGAAATTGCGCTTCTTCAGCTTGCGGCCGATATAGGCGTGCTGCATCGAACGATCGACCGCAGCGTTGGCCGTGGTAATGTTATTTTTGCGGCGGCCGTAAAAGCCTTTGGCCTGTTTGAAAACGCGCTTGCGGCGCAGGCGCGAAGCAACGGAACGGGGAGCTTTCGACATGGCGCCTCTCCTATCCGGAATAAGGCATCCAGCGTTTCACACGCTGGGTTTCGGAAGGATCCAGCACGGACGTGCCGCGCAATGTGCGGATCTGCTCGTTTGAACGCTTGATCATGCCGTGGCGTTTGCCGGCCTGGCCGGCTTTGATTTTGCCGCCCGCAGTGAAGCGGAAGCGCTTCTTGGCGCCCGACTTGGTCTTCAGTTTGGGCATTTTGCGTCTCCTTGCGCATATTTCGGGACAGTCCCGAAGCCGAACCGCCACGGCAGCCCTTTGGCCGGGCGGTTCAATCGAAGCGCGCCTTATACGGCCTGGTCGCGGATTTGCAAGTCTCACGCCTTGCGCGGGGCAGCTTTGCGCGGTTCAAATAGCCGCTCCACGAGCTTGAGGGAGAGCCATGACCCTGATTGAAGAATTCAAGAAATTTGCCATGCGCGGCAATGCCATCGATCTGGCGGTCGGCGTCGTGATCGGCGCGGCGTTCAGCGGCATTGTCAACTCGCTCGTCAAGGACGTCATCAATCCGCCGCTTGGCCTGCTGATCGGTGGGATCGACTTCTCGAGTTTTTTCATCGTGCTGAAGGGCGCGGGGCCATATGCCAGCCTCAAAGCCGCGCAGGATGCCGGCGCAGTGGTGCTGACCTACGGCTTGTTTATCAATGCCATCATCAATTTTGTGATCGTGGCAATGGCGCTGTTCGTGATCGTGCGCCAGATCAACCGGTTCACTGCGCCGAAGGATCTGCCCGGCGAACCGCCGCCGCCACCGGATGTTCAGCTGCTGCGCGAAATCCGCGACATTCTCAAGGCGAATGCCTAAATTTTTTCCGACAGCGCGATGGCAGTGCGACAGCACGCCCGGATCGCGGACGTCAACAACCCATAGCCCGGGGTTTCGCTTGCGCCATGCTCCAGCGCCATGTCGCGATGCTCCAACTCGTCCTCGCGAAATTCCGCGAGAACCTGCTTGAGACCGGATTCCTGTTCCGGAACATTGGCGACCTGGCTCTTGTAGTGCGCATCGATTACCTCTTCGACCGCGACCGTGCAGGCCATGGCGGCCTTTGCGCCCATCAGTGCGGTCGCCGCGCCGAGCGCGAATCCAGCGACACGCCATAGGGGCTCGAGGGCTGTCGGCCGCACGCCGCGCTCCCTGACCATGCGGTCAAACTCAGCGAAATGCTGCTGCTCCTGCTCGGCCATGCGCCGAATCGTCTGCACCGATTCCCGTTCCGTCGGGTTGCGCTCCAGAACGGCGAGCTGGCCCTTGTAAATCTGTAGCGCGCCGAATTCGCCCGCATGATCGACCCGGATCATGGCATCGATGCCAGGCTCGGCCTGCTGGCCCGGAAGTGGCGGACGTGGTCCGCGCGTCATTCCGGCCGGCCGATTTTGTTGCGCAGCATCAACACCGCTATAGCGGCGGCGGCGAACGAGAAGATTGCGTTGTATCCAGCGAGCGACAGGCCGAACAACCGCCATTGCGCTTCATCACAACGCACGATCTGCAACGGCTTGAATTCGTCCTGTCCGGGAACATAGCCAATGCCGGTGCATTCCGATGGCCCTGGCCAGAATTTCCATTCCACACCGGCGTGAAACACGCCAATTGCTCCTGACACGACAAGACCCGCAATCGCCAGCAGCGCGAATGCGCGCGCCCAACCTGCAGGCAGAATATCGCTCCACACCAACGCGCCGCCGATCAGTCCAGCCGCAATCGCGACGCCATGCGGCCACCGCTGCCAGATGCACATTTCGCATGGCGCGAGACCGCCGAGATATTGAAAGGCAAACGCGCCACCGAGAAGAATGAAGCTCACTGCGCCGGCGAACAAAGCCGCCGCCGTTGCGCTGGTCATTCGAGTCGGAAAGTGAACTTCGGCGCGCGTGCTCATCGATTGAGTTTGCCCCAGCTTCCGCTGCTTGCCAACTGCGTAAACGTCTCACCAAAGCAGGATGTTTGAACAGACGTTTGGATTTCTGACGACTGTTCGGTGAGATCACGGTCCTGCGAAAATATCATTGTACAACAACGAGTTAATTTGATGCTGCGGAAGCCGGATTTTGCCCTTGTGCGGGGTCAGGCCGAGAGGTAAACGAATCCCTAAGGGGGCGCATCCAGACCGGCTGCGCAGGGCCAGAACGGCCAGTCATCAGATCGATGACGATGATCGGGTCAGGGACTGCGGCATGAACGTGCACAGAAAAAGAAATCGCGAAGAAAGCAGCTTCACGCCGGCTCGACGGATCAAGCGAGAGCTTCTCAAGATCGAAGGCAAAACCGTCGAAGTGATTCTGCGCACGAATCCACGCGCGCGACGTTTTATTGTCAAAGTTGATCCATCCACCGGCGAAGTCTCCGTCGTTGCTCCAACGATTCGTTCTCTTGACCGCGCGTTCGATTTTGCACGCAAGGAGAGAAGCTGGATCGCCGGGCGGCTCGCCACGATTCCAGAGCCCGTTCATCTTGAGCTTGGCGCGACGATCATGTTTCGCGGCAGCGATTATGTCATTCGGTCCGGCGAAGGACGCCGAACGCCGGTGTGGATTGACCGGGATGCGCTGCGCCCGACCATTCGGGTGACCGGCAGCGCCGAACATTCGTCGCGCCGTGTGCTCGATTGGCTGAAACGCGAAGCGCGGCGCAAGATCGACGAACGGGTGATGTTCTATGCAGTCCAGCTTGGCGTTCGGCCGCGCCGGATCACCATTCGCGACACATCGAGCCGCTGGGGATCATGTTCCTCTGCCAGAAGCCTGTCGTTCTCGTGGCGGCTGATTCTCGCGCCGCCGGCGGTGCTCGATTACGTGGTCGCGCATGAAGTGGCGCATTTGCGCGAACTCAATCACAAGCCCCGGTTCTGGCGGCTCGTTGAATCGCTTGGACCCGAGGTCGATTCCAGCCAGGCCTGGCTGTCCGAAAATGGTGCGTTGCTGCACCGCTACGCGCCGCGCGCCCGCACCCTTCAGTAGCCTTCACGGGCGCCAAAAATCGCCGTGCCAATGCGCACATGCGTGGCGCCAAAACGGATCGCCGTCTCGAAGTCATCGCTCATGCCCATGCTGAGGAATTCAAGACCGCATTCGTCCGCGAGTTTCCGCAGCAGCGCAAAATGCAGGGCCGGTTCTTCATCCGGCGGTGGAATGCACATCAATCCGATCACCGGCAACAGCAATTCATCGCGGCAATGGCGGACAAAATCTACCGTTTCCCTGGGCGCAATCCCGCCCTTCTGCGGCTCTTGTCCAGTGTTGACCTGGACCAACAGGCGAACAGCGCGCCGTGACCGCTCCAGCTCGTTCTTCAGGACTTCTGCCAGGTGCAGCCGGTCCAACGAATGCACAACGTCGAACAGTGCCACTGCTTCACGCACTTTGTTTGTTTGCAGCGCTCCGATCAGATGCAGTTCAATTCCGGGGTAGCGCGCCCTGAGTTCCGGCCATTTGGATTTCGCTTCCTGGACCCGGTTCTCGCCGAATATCCGGTGCCCCGCATCGAGCACCGGAACAATGCGCTCCGCGGGATGAGTTTTGCTGACGGCTATCAGCCGGATTTCGGCGGCCGGTGCGACGGCAGACCGCCGCGCGGCCTCAATTCGTGCATATACGGACTTGAGGTTTTCCGCGGTCCTAAGCGAAACAGTTGCGGGTTCGGAGTTTTGTGATGGCATCGGATTTGGAGATGGCAAAATTAGCAAGGCTGGCGCGTGCTCTCAATCCTGCCGCGCGCCTTCCGCCGCTTATACTCCTGACCGACGATGTGCGCTTGCCGGATCCATTTGCCGTGGCCGCCGGCCTGCCGCGTGGCTGTGCGGTCATCCTCAGGCATCGTGACCAGGCGGCCCGAACAGCGTTGGCGCAGCGCCTGCGGAAAATCACGCATGAACACGACGTGCTGTTGTTGATTTCGCAGGACGCCAGGCTCGCACGCGCCGTGGGCGCCGATGGTCTGCATTTGCCGGAACGACTCGCCGGCACCGCCGCCCATTGGAAAACTCTGCGACCCAATTGGTTCGTCACCGCTGCGGCCCATTCCGCTGCATCTTTGGCCGCGGCTGCCCGTGCACGCGCCGACGCCGTGTTGCTGGCACCGGTGTTTCCAACCCGTAGCCATCCGGAACGCGCATCGCTCGGGGTTTTGCGCGCCAGCAATATGGCGCGCCAGATTCCCGTGCCCGTCTATGCGCTCGGCGGCGTCAACTGTCGCATCGCGACGCGGTTGACGGGTTCATCGTTCGCCGGAATTGCTGCGATTGAGGGCTTGGCTGGGACTCATAGCCGGTAAGACAAACCGAGATAGGCGGCATTCATCCGGATATTCGCCAGCCCATCATAAAACGTTCCGCTGTTGCGAGCGTAATGATACCACTGCCAGCCGCCGGTCAGCTCGATTGCGGACGTAAACAGATAGCCGGCGGTCACCTGATAACCGGTGATGTCGTAATCCACCGGGCCTGTCGCATGCGCGTTCGACGTTTCCGCACCCAATCGCCACGGGCCCCGTTCGGCAGTGGCGGAAAAATGGTCCCCTTCGGTCGCCGTGCCCTGCTGCACATCATAAACATTC
>JAGWSK010000517.1 GCA_028869355.1 Alphaproteobacteria bacterium
CTGCATGCAGAGGGTCAAATTATCCGCGTCGGGTACGTTTGCTGAGACGAGATCGGGTGCGAGATCCGCAATTACTTCAACCAACGCGTCGAGAGTGGCGGCCTCAGCGTTCAGGCCCGGAACGTTTGATTCCTGGACAAACCAAACGCCTTCTTTGTCGTCGTGAGAAACTTTGATGGTGAACTGCATATCCAGAATATAGGGGCTGAAATACCCGGTTGCTATAGTATGGGTCTGAACTTGTGGACGCGGCGGCCGCGGTTTTCGTCGACGTAGATGTTGCCCTTTGAATCCACCGCGATGCCGTGCGCCTGCTGGAATTCGCCGGGGAAGCTGCCGGCGCGGCCAAAACTTCCGACTTTCTTGCCGCTTTCGCGCTCGACGATATCCACGGTCGAATTGTTCTGGTTGATGATGTAGATGTAGCGCTGCTGCGGATCGGGTGAAAAATCGATCGCCACCACCGCACCGCCGCTCTCTTTCATTTTGCCATCCTTCGGCGGTGTCACTGGCGTCCAGGGCAGCGCGATCGTGCGCTTCAGACTGCCCATTTTGTCGTAAACGCGAAGCTGCGAACCCAGCCGGTTGCAGACATAGACCATGCCGTCGCGCCCCAAATTCAGGCAGTGGACGGTCTGTATGTCGTCGATCACCCACTGACGGAGGAATTTGCCGTCCTTGTCGAGCACGGCGACGCGGCGATTCGATCCCGCACCTTCGCCGTCCGAGACATAGATATCGCCATTGGTTGGATCGACATTGATGCTCGACGGCATGAAAAATTTTGCCGCGGGCGAATTCAGCGGTTTGCCCTTCGGTGTGCCGTCTGATGAGTCAATCACGCCTTTGGTGCCGACCCGCAGCAGCAGGCGCTTGCCGTCATGGGTGTATTTCTGGATCATTCCCGACGGCGCGCTCGCGATCCAGACATTGCCGTCCTTGTCGAAATGGCATGAATGAAGTCTGGGATCGAGCAGCTTCGGGTCGCCCCAGGAATTCACCACATTGCCGGCGGGATCGAATTCGATGATCGACGGCGCCAGTTTCCCGGCATTCAGTTCGCCAGGCAGAATGTCCTGGCGATTGAGGATCAGCACATGATCCTGCGCGTCCACGCACAACCCGCCGAGTCCGCCCAGCACCCAGTTGTCGGGCAGCGGTTTCGGCCAGTTGAGATCGGCTTCGAATTTCATCTGCGCCGCCGCACTGTGAGCGGACAACGCAAATGAGAGCGACGCGAGAATGGCGGTCAGTTTGCGCATGACAGGATTCCTTTCACCGTTCCGGCAGCGTGAACACATACAGCGCGTTGCCGTTTTGCGGATGTTTCACGTCCGGCTCGATGGTACGCGGAACATTGCGCGGGCTGCCGCCGCCGAGACCGGTTGGAACCGCGATATATTCCTTGCCGCCGACGGCAAAGGTGATTGGGAAGCCTTGAACGGATGTGCCCAGCCGCGCTTTCCACAACTCCTTGCCGGTCGCAGTGTCGAACGCGTGCACGGTGCGGTCGAGATCACCGACAACGCTGAGGCCGCCATCGGTGGTGAGCACGCCGGTCAGCCATTCCGGCCGCTGCTGAAAGTTCCACTTCTCCTGCATGGTGCGCACATCGAATGCTGCGAGCCGGGCCATATTGCCGTTGCTGCCGGGCATTTCGAAAAAGCGCCGGTCCGCCTGCGTGCCGCCGCCGCCATCGCCGGTATCGACGACGCGCCCGTTCATCTCCATGCATTCCTGGCTGAGCGGAATGACCAGAACATTCGTCTGCGGATCATAGCTCATCGCCTGCCAGTCCTTGCCGCCCGCGGTTCCGGGGCAGGCCGGCACCCAATAGCCCGTTCGCTGTTCGAGAATGTCGGGGCGATAAACCAGCTGGCCTTTCGACTTGTCCTTCCACTGGAACACGTTCTGGTAAACGGTTTCCTTGGCATCGAGGAATTGGCCGGTCTGGCGGTCGAGTTTCCACAAAATGCCCGCTTTGCCGATATTGAACGACAGCTTGCGGCCGTCGAGATCGACGAGCACGCGCTCGAAGACTTCATCGAGGTCGAGCGACTCGCCCGGCACATGCTGGAAGAACCACGCCAACTGGCCGTTCTGCGGACGCAGCGCCAGAGTCGCGCTGGTGTACAGCGCGGCGTCATTCCCTGTCGTGCCGCGGCTGGCCTGCATCCAGGGTTTGGCCTGCGCCACGCCCCAATAGGTCAGGTTCAGATCCGGATCATAAGTGCCTGTGATCCAGGTGTCGCCCCCGGCGCGCAGCATATTGGGCAATTTGCCCCAGGTGTCGCCGCCCGGAGCGCCTTCGCGCGCTTCGGTGTTGAAGCGCCACAAAATCTTTCCGGTCCCCGCATCGATGCCGCTGATATAGCAGCCCTGATCTTTGGGATCGGCCTTGTAGCGCTCGCAGCCGCCAAGCCCCTGCACCAGAATCCCGTTGATCACCAGTGGGCCGGACGAATTGCCGAACCCCTTGGCGCTGTTGCCGAGAACCGTATCCCACGCGACCTTGCCGGTGCGCGCATCCAATGCCATCAGGTGCGCGTCGGTGGTCGCGACATAGACCTTGTCCTGATAGATCCCGAGATTGCGCATTGCGCCGGTGCCGCCGCCGATTCGCGACCCCGAAGGACGAATCCGGTTTTCCCACAGCAACTCGCCGGTTTTGGCGTCCAGCGCCTGGACGATATTGTCGACATTGACGAGATACATGATCCCGTTGTGAACCAGCGGCGTGGGCTCATTCGCGCCGATGCCGTCATTCATCGCCCAGACCCAGGCGAGCTGAAGCTGATTCACATTCTGGCGGTTGATCTGATTGAGCCGGCTGTGACTCCAGCCGCGATAACCGCCGCGCGCCATGAGCCAATCGTCCGGGCTGGGATTGACCAGCATCTGCTCGGTCACCGGCACATAATTCTGAATGTTGCCTTCCAGCGTCAGACGGGCGGGTGCGCGCGCCGCCGCGGCGGGAGCTGCGGCTGCGGTCTGGGTTTGCGCCGGTGCTGCGGCAGCGCCGGTCGCCACCTGCCCGATGGGCACGGCCGTTGCGACCGTCAGTGGCGTCATCCCCGCCGGTGCGCCATTGGCGCGCAGAATGAACGCAACCAGCGATTCGACGGCCTGATCCGACAGCGAACGCGGATTATCCTGAGGCATCGAGGTTGCGATCTTGTTGTACAGCTCATTGGTGCTGCGGCCGCGCCAGGCACTTATGAAGGACGGTCCGGCTAGTGCCGGAGCTTCAAACGCGCCCCGCATGTCCTGTTGATGGCATTTGGCGCAAACGGTCTGATATGTCGTCTGGCCGATGGTCGCCTGTTCCGCCGTGTACACCGCATTGGCGTTCTGCGTCTGCGCCATGGCGAAAGGCAGGCCGGTGATCGCCGCCGTCACGCCCAAACCCAGCAACGCCGTCTTCAATCGCTGCATCTGCTCCTCCCAGAGTGGCCGGAATGGCCGGAATGTCTAATTCGTTCGCATCAACCAGCCGCGCAGATTTCCATCCGGCGCGCGCTCGGAATTCACCTGAACATAAAGTTGCCCGTTTTTCAGGTCCTGCACCATGGATGCTGTCAGATCGACCGTTCCGCTGATTTGAGGCGTGGTGGACTGTGTCACCGCGAGATTGAGGATTGCCGGGCCGGGAATGCCCGGCGGGCCGCGACGGATTTCGGCGACCGTTGCCGGCGAACGCAACCCTTCGGCGTTTCCGCTGACGGTCAGGCGATTGCCTTGCAGCGTGGCCGTAACCGCGCCCTGACCGGCGACATTGGCCTGCATGGCGACATCGATCGGTACCGTAGAAAGACGGGTGCGATAGCTTTCGCCAGCCGGGGCCGCAATTGCCGGCAGGCTCAGCAGCAGTGCACTGAATGCGGCCAGCGCCTGTTTTCTCATGAGGATGTTCCCCCACTCTTTCGACGTGATTATACCCTCCGCCCGCCACAGTTCCAGCAGTTGCAGTGGCGGAACAGCGTTGCTCCGTCAACGTTCCCAATCGCGAGATGTGGACAAACAAGAAAATGGACGATCGCGCCGGCGAGAAGACCCTGGAAGTAACCCTACCCTCCAATCCGCGCACCATCGCCAGTATTGACGGCCATCCGATCCATCCGATGCTGGTCCCATTCCCGATCGCATTCTTCATCGCAACCTTTGCCTGTGACATCGGTTACGCGACGAGGGGCGGAACCGGATGGGTGATCGCGAGCGAGTGGCTGCTTGGCGCCGGGCTGATTTTTGCCGGTCTCGCCGCGCTTGCCGGACTCACGGATTTCTTCGGCTGCCGGCGCATCCGGCGTCTGGACGCGGTGTGGTGGCACATGGGGGGCAATCTCCTCGCGGTTCTGATCTCCGCCTGGAACTTCTACGTCCGGTACGAGACCGGCGCGGCAAGGGGGTTGAATTCCGCCCTGACGCTTCTTTCCGCCATAGTCGTCGTGATCATTTGCTTCACCGCCTGGAAAGGCTGGGACATGGTGTATCGTCATCGGGTTGGCGTGTCGAACTACTGAGCCGGTTTCGCCGCTTCGAAAAAACTGGAAAGCATTTCGACGTCCGGCGCACCCGATTGGTCGGCGATGTGCGCGTAGAACCCGGCGACCGCGCGAAACAGCATTTCCGCATCGGGCTGGCCGTTCAGAAACGCAGCGATTTCCTGCATTTCCGCGACCCAGCGATATGCCTTCGGGAACATTGACGGAATCTGCCGTTCGAACCAGGCGGCCAGCATGGGCTGGCTACGTGCAAATTCGGCGCGCAATTCATCTGCCGCTCCGGCATTTGCAGCGCCAATGATCATCATGGAGGCGAGCGCCGTCAGCCCTTTGGTGATTCCCGCATAGGACATTTTCAGGCCGGAAGCGGCAAAGGGACCGCCGTTCAGCACCCGGCAGTTCAGGCCGGAGTCGCGCAGTGCAAGGATTTTGTCCGCGCATTCGCCGGAGAGATAGAAAACCGGGCCGTCATAGCCGCGCCTCGGCGGACCGCCGATGATCCCCGCATCGGCGTAATTCATTCCGGCGGTTTGGACGATCTGCGCGACCCTCGCCGCGGTCTGCGGATTGATGGCATTGCAATCGACATAAACCGGTTTGTGCGATGCACTGGCGAACTCCACGGTCATTTCTTCGGCCAGCGAAACCGCATTTCCGGGTGGCACGATCGAGAGGAAAATATCCGACTTGGCCAACCCGGATCGCGCAACATCGATCATTCCGGCGTTCAGGGCGCGCGTTGCGCTTTCCGGACTGCGTCCTTCCAGCGATGTGATCACGCGTACGCCATTGTCATGCAGCCGTCGCGCCACGGCGCTTCCCATCGCACCGGGTGCAACGATCGCGACCAGCGGCGTCACGCCAGCATGCCTTCGGAATCGCGCGGCGCCTGCTCGCGGTCGCGCATCCCGTAATCGCGCAACACCGCCGCAATCCGCAGGCGATAATCGCGGAATATACCTTCGCGTCCGGCGCGCTGCGCGGCGCGATGGCGCGACGCTGTTCGCCAGCGGCGCACGGCTTCCTCGTCACGCCAGAACGACAGCGACAGCAGTTTACTTGGATCGCTCAAGCTGGCGAAGCGCTCGACCGAAAGAAAGCCGTCGATCGCTTCCAATTCAGCGCGCAGGCTGGCGGCGATATCCAGATATTCCTGCTGGCGCCCGTCGGCGATCTGCACTTCAAATATCACTGCAATCATGTTCGCTTTACCTCCACCGCTCATCGGGGCCCCTCAGCGGGAACCAGGGGTTCTAGCGCCGCGATCAGCGGCATGATGCGATCGCGAACCACCATCCAGACCAGATCAAGACCCACCTCGCCATAGCCGTGAATCAAACGGTGGCGCATTCCCGTGACCTCACGCCAGGGAATTTCTGGATGGGCTGCCTGCGTTTCGGCCGACACCTTTCCAGCAGCCTCCCCGATGATCTCGAGAGAGCGAATGACCGCGTTCTGATGCAGCCGACTGGCGAGAAAGGCGGCTTCGGTGAGTCTCTCAACAAAACTCAGCGCGTCGCGTCCCGCCAGCAGCATATCAAGAAGAAGCGCCGCATCCCGTACTGGCAATTCAGCCATAGACCGGCTGCGCCTCGTTCAGGATGGTTTGGCGGCGAATGAAATTCCGGCTGGACTCGATTACCTCGCGCTCAACGAGATCGACCGGACGGCCAATCAGCGCCGCCAGCGCTTCTTTGAAATCCACAAACGCCGCAAGATCATTCCGGGACCCGTCATTGAACGTGACGAGAAAATCCACGTCGCTTCTTTCGATGTCGTAATCAATGGCACGCGAGGCAGAGCCAAATACCTCCAGCCGCGCTACACCGTACCGGCGGCAAAGCTCGGCTAGCTCATCCTGTTTTCCCGCAATCTCAACCAGCATGGTCAGCCTCGCCTGGTATATGGCTCTACACTTATCACAGTAACGCCCGCGAACCGCACCCTTCTCGCCGGGACGCATCCGTTGAGGTAAGCAGAAGAGCCTACCAAATCGAATCATGAAACTGACTAATGAAAATCAAACTGACGCTGGCATGCAATGATTATGACCGCACGCGGCCGCTGATCGACGGCCGCGTAAGGCCGGAAGGCATCGATCTCTCAGTTTCGGTGCTCAAGCCGCGTCAGTTGTTCCCGCGGATGCTCGATGATCTGGAATTTGATGCCGCCGAGCTTTCGCTTGGCTCCCATGCCGCGCTGATCGCGCGCGGCAATAGTCCGTTTGTAGCCATTCCGGTGCCGATTTCACGGGTGTTCCGCC
>JAGWSK010000518.1 GCA_028869355.1 Alphaproteobacteria bacterium
CCCAGCCGCGCCCGCGCGCGCATTCTGGGATCTGACGTGACGCCCGCCTGCTGGACCCCTCCGACCGGACTGAAAGTCGTGTGGAGCTCATCGACAATCGGAGTGCCAGGCACCGTCTGGTCCAACCGGTGCAAGTAATAGGTGCCGGTAATGCCGGCATTCCACGCGCCGAAATCGCCGAGATCGATGTCGTAGCTGGCGTTCCAGTCGATGCCGGAGACATGGGTGAAGCCGGTGCCGACGGTGCTGCCGTCATTGATCCAATAGATGCTGGAAAGAAAGCTGATATCGAGGGGGCTGTTGCGATCGAGCAGAGCGGCCGCCGCCATTTTTTCGAACGGTGCGCAAGTTGTGGGATTCGCATTCGCCGCCACCGGGCAGCCGAGATCGCTCGGCACGATCAAGTGGAACCGATCGGACGGAGACGAAAGGACCGCGGGATTTGTCCCGTTGAATCCCAGCAGCGTGCCGTTGATCTTGACGCTATACCAGGTGGCCTGCAAATCGAGACCGCGGAGAGCTTCGATTTGCGGCGCCAGTTCGATGCCAATGCTATAGTTATTGGACTTCTCCGGCGCGAGCGCAGTGCCGCCCTCGCGGGTTGCGGCCTGACCGGAAGGCGTGGTGTAAGAGCGCAATTCGGGATGCGGTCCGCCGGCCCAGGTTATGCCGGCGGCATTGGTTGAATTGCAGGCAAAACCCGCGGCGTGCAGAACCTGATTGACGCTTCCAGGGGTCGGATTGCCGCTGGCGTCGCATGTCAGCGGGATCTGAACCTGGCCCGGAAGGTTGAAATCGCCGTTGGCGTCGCTGGCGATGGTGGAATATTCACCCGCATTGGCGAAGCGGAATGAAGTTCCCCAGCTGCCACGGACCGTGGCGCCGACCAGGTCGTTGATCAGCCAGGTGAAGGCAATTTTGGGATTGCTGGTGCCTCCGTTCAATGTGCCATGGTACTGGTCGTGGCGCCACGAGCCTTCCAGATCGAGCCTGCGGGCGATCAGCGGAATATTGAAATTGTCGCCGAACACCGGAATGTCGAGCTGAACAAAGCCTGCCCAAACCGCATAGGGCTCCGAATCGGGAAGGTTCGTGAGCGGTGGGGGACCGAGACCGGTATTGGCGTCCTCGCCGGCGTTATTGGCAGCAAACACATACACATTATCCGACTCGTAAGTGCCGCCGACGGCCGCCTTGATCTGTCCGCCGGGAATGTCAAAGAGTGGCCCATCGAAGCGGCCGCCTTTCTCCTCGATCTGGTAAATGTCGCCCAAAAACCGTGTGCTCTTGATGTAGTTGAGCGTGGTGGGAGAATTACACTGGAACGCCCTCGGATCGCAGAACAGGTTCAGATAAGGGACGGCTGCCGGCTTGGTGATGAGGTTGCCAAATGTGCCGGTCATGGTGTTTCCCAATGCGACGGACACCGAATTGAGGTTCACCGTGGTTGAGACATACTTGTTGGAATCGTAGCTGCGCGAATCATAGATTTGCCCGGTCCAGCCAAATGGCAGATCGATGTTCAAACCGAACTGATATCGATATGAGAGTTCATAGGCCGGAATGACCGGTGGAACCTCGAAACCAAGCTCGTAGGACACCCGCAAATTGCTCGGCGCGCCGGTGGGATAATACGGATTGATGGTCGGTACGACGAAGGTTCTCCCTTCGTTGTTGACGCCGTTGCTGTAAAAAAGCGGACGTAATTCGTCGACGCGGCGATTGGAATAGAAGCCGGTCGCGAAAAAGGAAATCCCGGGAAACAGTCTTTGGTCGAAGGTCGCGACAAACGAATTTTTATCCTGCTGGGAGTCTTCCCAGCCGTATTTCAACGGATCGATCAGGTTGGTGTGCATATTGGCCGTGGTGGCGAAGCTCGGCCAGTTCAGCGTCGCGGCGCTGGACGGTAACAGCGGGCCAACGCCGTTGTTCAGCGCGGCATTGAAATTCTGTCCCGTACCCTTCGGGACCGCAAAGCAATTGCTGCAGGCTGTACCGGTGGCGGGGACCCCGGGATAATTGGGTTTGCCGGTGGAAATGGTGCCGGGCGTCGAGATGCCGATCGGGATTGGATTGTCGAGGCCCCACGGCGTGTAGTTCATGGTGTAGTTGGAATGGGCGGTTCCCACGACATGTTGGTCGTGCAGATATTCATAGGTCAAAGTGATGTCGCCGCCGTCCCAGGTGCGGCCGTATAATTGCGACGCCTGGTATTCCTGTCCGCCGCCGCCGTCGGTCGGGGTTTGCGCATGCAGCAGCGTGACCGCGCCGTCGTAACCACGCTTGAGGACGACATTGATCACACCGGCGATGGCGTCGGAACCGTAAGTGGCCGATGCGCCGTCGGCCAGGATGTCAACGCGGTCCAGCGCAAGTGAGGGAATGATCGAGGGGTCGATGGCGCAAATGCCATCGGCCTGCGGCGGAAAGCGCACGCCATCGACCATCAGCAGGCTGCGGGGACCGGTTTGATCGAGGCCGCGGATATTGACGCGTGTCTCACGTTCCTGATGGCCGCCCGAATTGGTCGCCCCAGGACCCGCCTCAACGATGGCTGCGGGAACGGTGCGAAAAAGGTCACCGATGGTGATGTTGCCGGTTTGCGTGAAATCCTGAGCGCCGAGATTGGTCACCGGCACGCCGACGGCCGCGGTGCCGTGAATCAGCGATCCTGTGATCAACACTTGCTCTGGAATCGCTTCAGGAGCGGCCTGCGCCATCATTTGCGTCTGCGCAACCTGCTGCGCATGCGCGGTGATTGCAGCCATCATTGTGAGAAGAGAGGCAGACCCCATCAGGGTCGCCAGACGCGAAGAAGCCGGATTCATATGCACCCCCCAAGTCAGCTCAGATCAGGGGCGTTGCCCCCCGGGTGCCTTGGAGTGGATTTTTCGAACGGCCGCCCCCCAGGGCAATCGACTCGACACACCCCTCGGCGAAAATGTGCTAACCGAAAGTGCGACAGATTTGTACTAAATTGTCACAAAGATTCCCAAGATGTCGCTGAATTCGATATATTGTGTCATTTTAGACACAATATGCGTGTTCATCGTAAGTCGCTCTACTGACAGTTGAATTCACCCAAAAAGCGCGTCGTGGCGCAATGACGCTGGCCATTGGGACTACGGGCGCGATCTCGCACAATGATCCCGCTCTGCGCGGCAGCGCGTCGCGTGAGTGGAAGAGCGCCCAAAATGCGCACTCCCGCGGCGCGGAGCGACGCGGGAGTACATTCGTCAGTACACGGTCAAAGCCGCGGGGCCGGTCCCGCGAGGCGGGACCGGCTCATGATGCGCTACCAGTTCTTGATCAAAGACAGCCCGATGACGCGGCCAAGATCCGACACCCTCCAGTTATATCCTGAGGGGCTGCGTGCCGAGGAGGTGGGACCATATTCGAACGACGCATGCACACCCATCAGGTTTATCACAGTGAGCTGAAGGGTTATGTGCTTCAGGTAATCGTTCAGCGGCATGTCGCCGGTATTGTAGCCCAATGACAAATCCATCGTGTCCACGGCGGGCTGGATGCGGGAGAAGTTACTGATTGCGCACGGCAAGGTCCCGCCGCCGAGCGTCCCGCCCGATGTCGTGCACTGGAAGTTGACATTGGGCGGGGAAGCAAGCTGCGTCTCGAAGAAGTGCGACTGGTGATTCCAGAACGCGGTGGCGCTGAACGGGCCGCCGCTCCAACCGAGCCGCGCCCGGTAGATCAATCTCGGAAGGGTTTCGACGCCGGGCTCGGCCAGACCGCCGATTGGGCCGAGATTCTGATGGAAGGCATCGACGACCGGCCCGCCCGCCACCTGTTCGATGAAACGGTGCAGGTAATAGGTGCCGGTGATGCCTGTGTTCCAGGCGCCGAGATCTCCCAGATCCAAATCGTAGCTGGCGTTCCAATCCACGCCCTGAACCTTGAGGAAGCCGCTGTTTGCGGTTCCCGAGTCATTGAGCCAGTAAATATTGCTGAGCTGTGCCAGGACCGGTTGATTGAAATCAGGAGGAGAAATGGGATCGGTCAGCGCGGTACGCACCATGGTTTCAAATGGCGCACAGGTTGTCGGATTGGAATTGGCGGCGACCGGGCAACCGAGGTCGCTGGGCAGGATGAAATGGAAGCGCTGCGTCGGGTCGGCGAAGCCCTGCGAGGTCTGCGCCCCGAGAAAGCCCTGCAACAGGCCGTTGATCTTGACGCTGTACCACGTGGCCTGGATATCGAGACCTCGGAGGAAATCGATCTGGGGCGCGAATTCGACACCGACGCTGTAGTTGAGAGCTTTTTCCGGCGCCAGCGCGACGCCGCCTTCGCGGGTCTGAGTCACGCCATTCGCATCGGTGTATACGCGCAGGGCGGGTTGCGGACCACCGCCATAGCCGAGGCCGCCCGGGGTGCTGCCGCAAGCAAACAGGACAGGATTGGCTGCAAACAGAGCGGCGGCCGCACTGCCGGCGGTTGGGGGTGAGTTGCCGGCGCCGCAGGCAATGGACAGGTTCTGCCCGCTTCCCGGCAAATTGACAGACTGGTTGATCGGGCTGAGCACATTGGAGAATTCGCCTTCATTGGCAAAGCGGAAGGACGATCCCCAGCTTCCGCGTACGGTCACACCCGCCGTTTCGTCAACAAGCCAGGTGAACGCGAGTTTGGGATTTCTTGTGGTGCCCTGAAGATTGACGTTGCCGCCATAATCGTCAATGCGCCACGAACCTTCGAGATCCAGCCGGCGCACCAGCGGAAAATTGAAATTGTCACCAAAGACCGGGATGTCCACCTGCGCGAACCCTGCCCAGATGTGATAAGGCTCGGGATCGAGACTGGTCACCTGGTTGATCGGCGGATGGCTTCCGGCAATGCCGGTGTTGTCGCCATTGCCGCCGATGACATTGTCACCATCGTAGAGGCCACCGATGGCGGCTTTAATCTGCCCGCCGGGGAGATCAAACACCGGCCCATCGAAACGCGCCGATTTTTCCTCAATGGTAAACCGCGCGAACCTGCCTTCTTCGCCGCCGACATAGGCCAGCGTGGCCGGCGAGTTGCACTGATGGGCAAAGGGATCGCAGAACACGTTCAGCCACGGAACGCCGGCAGGCTGCGCCCCGCTCAGAGCATCGTTGACTCGCGCGGTGCTTAATCTGTGCCGGATATAGCCGACATCTTCGAAGCTGCGCGCGTCATAGAGCTGACCGCTCCAGCCGAAAGGCAGATCGAGATTGAGGCCAAACTGATAGCGTGCCGAAACTTCCCATGACGGAACTGAGGGCGGCACATCAATCGCAAAATCGTATGACACGCGCAGTCCCGCAGGAGCACCGGCCGGATAATAGGGGTTTGTGGTTGGAACACTGACCGTGGCCATGTAATTGCTGATGCCCCCAGCGCCAAATGATGGCAGCCGTTCTTCAGTCCGGCGATTGGTGTAGAAGCCGGAGAAGAAGAACGAGACGCCAGGGAACAGCCGCTGGTCGAAGGTCGCGACGAATGAATTTTTCTGCTGCGCGCCCAGCTCCCAGGCGCCGGTCCCCGACAGTGGATCAACGAAATTGCTCAAGCTGGTCGCAGCGATCGGCCAGGTGAGGGTGGCAGCACTGCCGGGCAATTGAGGCCCGAATCCACCGGGGCCGGGAGCGAAGTTCTTTCCCGTGCCGCGCGGAATGGCAAAACAGTTCGTGCAAGTGCCATTCACCAGTAACGGAACCTGTTTGGACGATGTGCCCAATGAGCTGACGACCTTCGGCGCGCCGGTGGTTATCGTGCCGGGAATCGAAGAGCCGATGGGGACGAAAGGATCCTCCAGCCCCCAAGGCAAAAAGTTGGTGGTGAATTTGGAGTGCCCGCCGGGCTTCTCCGGCTGTTCGTCAGTCCATTCGTAGGTCAGCGTAATATCGCCGCTTTCCCAGGTACGGCCGAACAGTTGGGAGGCCTGATATTGCATGCCGCCGCCGTCAGTCGGCGCCTGCGCATGCAACAGGGTCACGGCGCCATCGAAATTGCGCTTCAGCACAATGTTGATCACCCCGGCGATAGCGTCCGACCCGTAAGTTGCTGACGCGCCATCCGCGAGGATATCCACACGGTCAAGGGCAAGCGCCGGAATGATCGAGGGGTCAATCGCGCAGAGACCGTCGGCCTGTGGTGGAAAACGGGCGCCATCCACCATCAACAATGAACGCGGACCGGTCTGATCCAGGCCGCGGATATTGACACGCGTTTCGCGTTCCTGGTGGCCGTTGGAATTGACCGCCGAAGGACCGGGAGCGACGTTGGCTTCGGGAACCGTGCGGAACAGGTCGCCGATGGTAACCGCGCCGGTTTGCGTGAAATCCTGGACGCCGAGATTGGTCACCGGCACGCCAACGGCCGCCGTGCCATGAATCAGCGATCCTGTGATCAGCACCTGTTCCGGAATGGCTGCGGGCGCGGCTTGCGCCATTTGGGCTGGTGCGACCTGCTGCGCATGGGCGGTGATTGCGGTGAGTGTGAGAAAAGATGCAGACCCCATCAGGGTCGCCAGACGCGAAGCAGCCGGATTCATGCTCACCCCCCAAGTCAGCTCAAATCAGGGCGTTGTGCCCCGGTGCCTTGGAGTGGATTTGTCGAATGGTCGCGCCGGGGGCGATCAACTCGGCACACCCCTAGGTAGCAACATGCTATTCCAGGTAGAGTTCGATTTGTACCAGATTGTTCCAGTATGTTCGC
>JAGWSK010000519.1 GCA_028869355.1 Alphaproteobacteria bacterium
AAGACGCCCGGCGAAATGAATTCTTCAGGAATCCCGCATATCTCATTCCGGTGAATCGGCCTTATCGCCGTTGCGGGACTTTGCCAATTTCGCTGCGAGATTGCCGGAACAAACCCCATGCGCTTCAGCGGCTCCCAAAATCCAATCCGTTCGGGATTGCACGCGGTCGCTATAGCCATGCTCGCCGGTTGGATGGGCACGCTGCAGGCGGCGCCGGCTGACGCCGCCACCTCCGAGGCCGCCTTCGTCCAGCAGAACATCGACAAGGGTTACGCCATCCTGAACGACGCCTCCCTGGCGCCGCAGCAGCGCACGGACGAATTTCGGGATTTCCTCTCGCATCTCATGGATACGAAGCGAATCGCCGCCTTCGAACTCGGTCCTTATGTCCACACGTCAACCGATGGCGATGTCGCAAAATTTGCGGACGCTCTCGGCGATCTTATCGCATCACTGTTCCAGCACGATATGGCCGGCAATCCGGGCGAAACTCTTTCCGTCACCGGGTCGGTTGTGCGCGGTCCCGATGACGTCATTGTCACAACGATTTTGACCGGATCGCCGCGCACCAACGGCGAACCGGTCAATGTGGCATTCCGGGTGCGAAAAAATGCGGCGGGCACGCCATCGGTGGTGGATTTTCAGTTTGAAGGCGTCTCGATGGCAATCTCGCAGCGGCGCGATTTCGACGACTGGCTGCAGCGGCGCCACGGTGATGTCGCCGCACTGGCCACGGATTTGCATGCACGCGCCCGCAAGATGCGCGATGACGACAGCACATTGAAACTTCCGCGTGCCGGTTCATAGACCGGCAATCGGGCTGTTCAGAAATCCGGAGTCCCGGCGGTGGGGACAGGATCAAAGCCCTGGTTGAAGCGATCTTCGTTGCCGGCCGGGCAGGTGTCCTCTTCCATGCGCCCTGAGACCGTCGTGAGATTCGGCGAGCGATAGCGCGGACGGCGGGCGCCCCAGGGCTGGTAGAATGTTCCTGGATCATCCACCGTGAATCCGACATCCAGGCCCTTGCCGCCGTTGATGATCCGGAACCGCTCGACGACATGCAGCTGTGTCGTATGGGGGGTGCGGTAGCCGTCCACGAAAGTACTGTCGTTCAGCCCGATGGTGTCGACCACCAGGGTGTCTCCATCATAATGGCCGACCGATTCTCCGTACCATGACGGCTGCGGATTCCGGCTGTGCGGCACGTTCAGCCAGACATGGCGCACACGCGCAGCGTCGATCATCACCACTTCTTTCGGAGTCTGGATGAAATACAGTGAATGCGGGTCTTCGTGGAAATCGGGAACACCGGTTTCCCAGCACCGCGCCTGGCGAGTCTCGCCGTTCCGGTTCGCGAGCGCCAGTGCGTTTTGTTTCTTCAGCGCCGCGACCGCCCATGGCATCAGATTTCGTGCTGCTTCGCTGGTGAGGTCCGCGACCCGGTAAGTGGGATTCTTGCCGATGATCTGTGCCATTCCGTTGTTGTAGAACGGATGCTCCGGACCGTCCGAAATCGGGCCGATGCCGGTCGCGGGCGGAATATATTCATTGAAGGCGCGGCCCTGCAGATAAGCGGTAACTTTCGTTTGCGGCGCACCCAGCCCAATCGCCCGTGCAATGCTCTCCCGCCCGTGCAGATAATCATCAGGCAGGTAGATGTCGGGCGTACCGGCGCGCGATGGGAAGGCGGTCCATCCTTCGGCCGCGGGAAGCATCAGTTGCGGGATCGATGTGGGTTGCGCCTGGGCAACGAGCGCACCAGCAAACGCCAGTGCGCAAGTTACCCCTACCCGAAAAATGCTGCGCATTTTTCGGCCTCCTCTTTGCGAGGAGGCCGAACGGAGCCATGGCTTCTGCAAATCCGGGAGCACTACCGAGCGGCGGAGGCGGTTTTGGCCACGACGTTCGTCAATACGGAGTAATTGTCGACGAAACCATGGCCGCCGGCGAAGCGTTCCGGTTGGATGCCGAATTTCTGCACACCGCGCACCAGTGCGACCATCGACGCATCGGCCTGAGTGACCGTACCGCGGCCCGGACTCCAGATGTCGGTGACAAAGCCGAGCTTCGCGTCGGGGATATAACCGATGACGTATGGTGTCGCGTGCGGGTTGGGCAACAAATACGCATCAATCTCGCGGCCGGCATCGTTGATGCTCCACTTGCCGTCCACTTCGATGACCTTGGGCGCGCCCGTGATTTTCACCGGGTACGGATCAAGGCCGTGCGGCGCACTGATGACTTTACGGAAGAAAGCACCGTCGCCTTTTCCGACAACGATGGTTGCGCCTGCGGCGGCATAGGCCCGCACGCCACCGGTGTGGTCGATGTGGTGATGGGTGAGGATCACATAGCGGAACGGCTTGCCGGGATATTTTTCGGCCGCCGCCTTGATCACCCATTGCGAAAGCCCGTCATCGATCGGCGTCTCAAACCCGACCAGATATTTGTCTGTCGCCACGATCAGCGTGTTGTGCGTGGCGCCGGTGGCCATGGTGATGTTCGGCCCGATATCGGTCAGCTTCAGCGTATCGCCGGCATCGGAATAGACAGAGTCGGTGTCCAGATAAAACCCGTTCGAAAGCCGGCGGATGACCCATTGATAAGGTGTTTTTCCGATCTCAGCCGGCTTTTCAGCCTTGCCGCGCAAGCCTTCGGGAATCGGGAAGGCATCGGCCGGCAGCGTGGGATTGACCGTGTAGCTGTTCACCGTGACATCGAAAATCTTGACCCCATTCAACGTGTACAGCGCGTGATGGGGCAGCTTGACTCCGGCAGTATCGCGCCAGTCCGACAGCGCCTCGTCGTAATTGGAATCGCCATAATACTGATCGAAGTCGCGCGTTCTGATGACGGCCGGCAGATGGGTTGCCGGATCGAACAGCACAATGAAAGTGCCGTAATCGCCGCGATACTGGGCCGCAGGATACGTCTTGCCACCGAGTTTTTGCGCCGGATAGCCTGCGATGCGCTCGGGATGCGCATGCATCTCGCCGATCACGTTATTGCGTTCCTGTTCGCGCAGTTCGGTCGCCAGGCGCACATTCGACATCGTGTGTTCGCTCTGGCCGTTCACCATGATCGCGCGTTTCGTGACACCGCCATTCTCATCCAGCCCGACGACATAGCCGCCGTCGGCGGAATAGGTTTCGCTGTACATCCGCAAGCCGGGCGAAGCTTTTGGCCGCGCCCATTCGGTGTGAACCAGGCCGCGCGCCAGATTGCGCGTTTCATGCAGGGTGGCCTTGCCCCAATCGGGTTTGAGCGGATCGTCGGGCGTTTCGGATTCGCCCGGATCCCATTGCTGCAGGCTGGCATCGAAACTGAGCGTTCTGACAGCCGCGAGCCTGTCGCCGCCCATGGCCTGATACGCGGCATCCGCCAGCATCTGCGGATTCACGGTCGCAGCAGGCGCAACATTCCACAGTGCGGCGGCAGCTCCGGCGCCGGTCAGCAGCGATGCAATTCCGATCTTCAGGTTCGATTTCACCACGGTAGTCCTCCCATCCGTTCACGCGACAGCATCAACCCGTTGTCCGGACAATCATAATTCCACCCGCACGCCGGCCGCAATGGCGCCGCTGGCGCGGGCCCGCAGGCGCGCGCGCATCAGAACAGCTTTGGCAGTTGATCCGCGAACAGGTTTTCCCGGTAATTCACTGCTGCGAACAGATAACGGCGGGATTCATCGACCTGGCGTTTCAGTTTCTCCATGTCGAGGCCAATTATTCTGCCGCCCTGTTTACGGATGCGTCCGCCGATGATCACGGTATCAACGTTGCTCCGATCCGCAGCCTGTACGACCGTTCCAAGCGCATTGTTGGATGGATAAAGATTGATGTCATCGGCGCGGATCATCAGGATATCCGCCTCCGCGCCGGGGCTGATCGTCCCGATTTTTCCGGCCAGTCCTGCACAGACTGCTCCGTTCACAGTGGCGCATTCCAGCACGTCCCGGACATTGACCGGTTTCGGGACATTCTGTTCTCCGGCGAAGCGGCGGTTCTGCAGCATCGCACGCTGCAAGAAAAAAGCCGTGCGCATTTCCGCGAACATGTCCGAGCTGTAAGAGGTTTCGTTGTCGACGCTGAACCCGGGCTTCATCCCGTGATCGAGTGCATGCTGATAGGCTGACACGCCCTCGCCCAATGCATATTGCGCATCCGAGCGCGGGCAGACGTCGATATTTGCCCCGGATTGCCGCAGGATTTGCCAGGTGCGCTCCGGAAGAGCGCCACAATGATTGAACGTATTGTCGGGACCGACGAGCTTCTCCCCCCACAGCGGATCAAGCAGCGCCGCCTGCTGCGGTCCCTGAAACTCCGTGGTGATGTGCAAACCAAGCCGGCGGGCAAATTCCCAATTACCGCGGTCCGGAGGCGAAAACATCCGCAGCGTCACCAGCTGATCGCCGCTGTTGAAGTATTTCTTTTGCAGCCGCGCGAGATCCTGCGGCCATTGGTGGTCCCAATTTCCGGCCTGTGGCGCGCCCGAGGCATGAACGGCGCGGATGCCCGAGTCGGCCAGCGCTTCGACGGCGGCATCGGAATGTGCCGCGCTGCGGGCGTTGTGCGAGTTGTCGATCACACAGGTGATCCCGGCATCGATGCAGCCAAGTGCCGTGATGATGCCACCCACATACATGTCCTGCGGACGGTAATGCGTCGCAAAACTCAAATGGGTGGCGTTCGAATAATCCGCCAGCGTCGGCGCATTTGGATTGATCCGGCGCAATTGACCTTCCCATGAATGGCGGTGGCAATCGATAAGGCCGGGAACGAGGATCATGTCCGCGGCATCGATCACCTGCGCGCCGGCGGCCTCGATGTTTGGCGCAACCGACGAGATTTTCGTGCCTTCAATCAGCACGTCGCCCCTGACGAGATCACCGGCGCGGCGGTCCATGCTGATGATCGTCCCGCCCTTCAGCAGGAGACGCTGCCCGGGATTGAGAGGCGCCTGCGGACCAAATCGTTCGCCGGCTTCGGCGGCGAATGCGGTTCGGCCAGGCGCGCCGGCAGCGGCGGCAAATGCGAGCGCGGCGCCTGCGAGCAGAGATTCACGGCGTGACAACGTCTTCTCATTAGCCATCATTCCACACCTTACAGATCAGATGGCGCTACAGTCCGGTTGAATAGTCCGGTTTTACGGCGTGAGCACGCTGCGGTCGTACCAGGGAAATGAATCCCAACTCAGCACCTTCTCCGTTCCATCGAACAATGAGCCGAGCCTTCCGCCACCTATGGAATAGGAAAATTCCATGACGTGGTCTGGCGGATGCGTCGTCGCGTTGCGGGTGATGTCGAGTCCCTGTTCGGTCCTGAATATCTGGAATTGGTGCGGGTCGGCGGGGTCAAAAAATTTGACATCGCCGCCGCCTTTGACCGGCGTCCCGCGCTGATATTTCACATGCACATTCAGGTGCTCGCCGGTGGGGGCGGTGAATTGCCAGTTTTCGTCATTGACGATAGCCGCCCCGGAGGACATGACGCTGCGCTGCATCGAGGATGCGCCGGCGCGGCGAAAGGCATTGAACGCGCCCGGTGCATCGGCGGCATCTTTCGTCAACCCGGCAATGATCATCTGTCCGGTTTGCGGACCGGCCGTCTGCTTCACCGGAATCGCAATGTACACGAGTTGGGTTGCACCATTCGCCAGCGGCTTGCCGTCCGGTCCGAATCCGGCGATGCGGTCGATGAAGATGACGCGCAGATTTGCGTCTTTGGCTGGTCCCTGGGCGGCGACGGCCGCTTGCCAGCCAGCCGGCAGCAAATCCTGCAACGCCTTATCCGGAACATGGAAATCGAGCTGGAACCGGTGCTCGATGGAGCGTTCGACCAGGTTATCGGCATTGGCCGTCGTAATCGGCATCGTTGCGACTGCAATAGAGGCAAACAGGACTTTCGCGTGCGACATGTTTTTTCCCTCCCGGCGCGAGCAGCGCCATTATATCGGACGCCGACAGAAAATGCGCTTGCCAGCAGCGACCGGAACCTGAACGCAGGTTCATTGGCGGTTTCTTGAGATATCGAATGATTCTTGCCAATGTCTCCACACATGCAATCGAGCTATCATGAGCCAGGACTCTATCTCTGAAGTTCTTGTCGAGAACGGCATGAGCGAAGAGAACAACGACCGCTCTGGCGCGGAATGGTCGTGGCTTGCAGCCGTCCGGCACGGCACATTTCGGCGCTATGGTTTTGCACTTGCGGCCTTTGCCGCCACATTCGTGCTGCGCTACGAGCTCAATGACTGGATGGCGGGAGACGTTGGATTTATCCTGTTCGTTCCTGCCGTGACGGTAACAACCCTGATCGCCGGCCTGGCGCCGGGTATCCTGACGGCGTTCCTTTCTGGAATCACCATCTGGTATTTCTTCCTTTCGCCTTTCGCGGGCTTTGCATTCACGCCGGCGAGCATGGCCGGAATTGCCAGCTATATCATGGTGGTAGCTATCACGATCACCCTCGTGCACCGGCTGCAGGGCAGTATTGGCAAATTGCGGGCGGAAATTGCCGAACGCAGGCGGGCCGAGCGTGCATTGACCGAGAGCGCCGATGAGAACGAGGCGCTGTTCCGGCTGGCGGACCGGCTGAACCGGGCCAACAGCCTGCAGGAAGTGTTTGATGTGGCTCTCGACACGATCGTGAGCGCGCTGCACTGCGACCGGGCGGCAGTTCTGCTTCTCGATAACACCGGGGTGATGCGTTACGCGGGCTGGCGCGGTCTGTCGCCGGAATACCGCAAGGCCGCCGAAGGACGCTCGCCCTGGGCAACCGACGAGCGCGAACCGCAGACTCTCCGCGTCAGCGATATTGACCCCGCCACTGTGCCGGAACCGCTCAAGACGGCGATCCAGCATGAAGGCATTCGGGCACTCTGCATTTTCCCGATCGCAGGGACCGGCAAACGGATCGGCCGCTTTGTGGCCTATCACAATGCAACGCATGTTTTTTCGCCGAACGAGAACGAGCTTGGTCTCGCCATCGCCCGGCAGTTGGGCATCAGTATCGAAAAGAAGCTCGCGGAAGAACGCGAGACCCTGCTTCGGCGCGAAGTGCACCACCGGACCAAGAATCTGTTCGCGGTCATTCAGGCGGTTGCATTGCGCAGCTTTTCCGGTCACCAAAGTTTTGAAGCCGCACGCGATGCCTTTGTCGGACGCATCATGGCACTGGCCCGTGCCGATGAGCAGCTCAACGAGTCCGAATCGAAAGGCGCACACCTTAAGGAACTGGT
>JAGWSK010000520.1 GCA_028869355.1 Alphaproteobacteria bacterium
CCAACGCAACCGAAGGCGCGTCAGCAAATGTACGATTGCTGCGATAAATCGGCGAGCCCATGTCCGTGGGCATGTCGCAGGTTTCGATGACGTCTTTGATCCCGATCGGCACGCCAACGAGCGGCCCCTTGGCGGTGGCGCGATCGATTGCGCGCGCCTGGGCCAACGCAAGCTCGGGTTCGATATAGGCCCAGGCCTTTATCTGCTTGTCGCGCGTCTCGATCCGATCGAGACAGGCGCGCACGACTTTTTCGGCGCTGAACAAACCCTTCCTGATGCCATCGGCGACGGCGCAGGCAGACAGCCGGTTCAGTTCGAGATCGCCCATCAGTGTCTTACCGCTTTCCCCGCGGCCGTACCCGCAATGCGGCCAAACACCGAACCCGATGTCAGCCCTGTCCCGCCAGGATAATTGAAGTAGAAGATGCCGCCCACCAGCTCGCCGGCCGCGTACAGGCCTGGAATCGCGCGGTAATCGAGGTCCACCACCTGGCCGTCATCGGTGATGCGAAGGCCGCCAAAGGTGAATGTGATGCCGCAGGTCACGGCATAGGCTTCGAACGGCGGCGCGTCGATGGTGTTGGCCCAATTCGATTTCGGGATGGTCAGCCCTTCGGTCCTGCGGCCGTCCTTGACGTTCGGGTTGAAGGGGATGTCGGTGCGCACCGCGGCGTTGTATTCCGCGATCGTCTTTACGAATTGTTCGGCATTCACGCCGTCGAGCTTGCGCGCCAGCTCCCCGATAGTATTCGCCGTGACCTTCGTACACTGACGAATATTGTATTCGTCGCGCTGCAGGTGCTTGGTCTTTTTATCCCAGATCTGCCACGCGAACTGGCCCGGCTGCTCGAGCACCAGGCGTCCGTATTTTGCATAGGTGTAATTGCGGAAATCGGCGCCTTCATCGACAAACCGCTTTCCGGTTGCGTTCACCAGCACCGCAAAAGGGTAGGAATGCTTCTGGAACTGATCGCCAACGGCGAGATCGCCGAATTCCGGCGCGTTCATTTCCCATTGCACCGCGTGACAGCCGGACCAGTTGCCGTAAGGGCTGGCGCCGATGGCAAGCGCCATACGAATGCCTTCGCCGTTGTTGTAGCGCGTGCCGCGCACTTTCGCGAGGTCCCAGCCGGGTCCGAGATAGCGCGTGCGCCATTCGGCATTGGCTTCGAAGCCACCGCAGGCAAGCACCACCGCGCGGCCCTTCACTTCACCGGTTTCGCCGAGTGAAGCGAACCGCACGCCGGAAACACGTGCGCCGTCATGGATGAGTCCGGTCGCACGCGTGCCATAGCGGATTTCAATCCCATGCTTGCGCCCGGACGCGGCCAGCATGTCCACCAAACCCGGTCCGCCGCCGACACTCTCGATCGTCAGCCCACCCCAGAATTTGAACCGGCCTTCGATCTTGAATGCCTGCCGTCCGTAAATCGGAACGAAGCGGATGCCCTTCTCGCGCATCCAGATCAGCGCCGGCAGGCTTTTGGTGACCAGCGCCTCGCACAGATTGGGATCGGTGCGGAACTGGGTCACGCGCGCCATGTCATCGAAGAACTGGTCCTGAGTGTAGGTACCGAAATCCGTACTGTCGATTTCAGCCGGCGAAAGATCGGGAACCAGCGACCTGATGTCGTCCACGCCATTATAGACGACTCGCATGGCGCCGGCAGTGAACCGGCTATTGCCGCCGCTTTCGTCTTCCGGCGCGGCTTCCAGCATCAGCACCGAGGCGCCGGCTTCGCGCGCGGCAAGTGCCGCGCAATAGGCCGCATTGCCTCCGCCAACAACTATGACATCCCATTCTTTCATTACGCCGCGACCACCTTCCACTGAATCGTTTCGCCGCCGCGATGGATAAGCGCGCGTTCGTCCGGACCGTCCACTTCGACTTCCTCCGGCGCGGTCCAACCAGTGCGCTCAAGTGTGATCGTCTCTGTGTTCGGCGGGAGGCGATAATGTTTCGGCCCGTTCAGCGAGGTGAAGGCTTCGAGTCTGTCGAGCGCGTTCTCCTCGGCGAATACCTGGGCGTAGAGGGAGATCGCGACCGGCGAATTGAATATTCCCGGCACGCCGACGGTATTCAGCTTGCGCGAAACCGGATGCGGAGCCGAATCCGTCCCGAGAAAGAAACAGGTTTCGCCCGAAGTCGCTGCGCGGCGGATGGCATCGCGGTCCTCGCGCCGTTTGATCACCGGCATGCAATACATGTAGGGCCGGTTGCCGTAGCCCAGCCAATCGGTGCGCGTCAGCATCAGGTGATAGGGCGTGATGGTTGCGCCCAATTGCGGCGCATGTGCGCGTACGAAATCCACACCCTCGCGCGATGATACATGCTCGAGCACGATGCGAAGACCGGGGAAATTCTTCAGCATCGGCTGCAATCTGCGCTCGATGAACACCGCCTCGCGATCGAAGATGTCGGTGTCGGGATCGGCTTCTTCGCCATGGATCAGGAATGGCATTCCGATCTTTTCCATGCGCGCGAGCACGGGATTGATTTTCTTGAAGTCCGTCACGCCATACGTCGAGTTGGTGGTCGCGTGCGCGGGATACAGCTTGACCGCCGTAAACACGCCATCGCGGAAGCCGGCCTCAATATCGTTGGGATCGGTGTTATCGGTGAGATAGCTGGTCATCAGCGGCTGGAACTTCGAACCCTCCGGGATCGCCGCCCGGACGCGTTCATGATACGCGACAGCCTCTTTCGCGGTCACGACCGGCGGCACCAGATTGGGCATGCAGATCGCGCGGCCGAAATGCGCAGCGGTAAATGGCAGCACCGCCTTCAGCATCGCGCCATCGCGTACATGCAGGTGCCAGTCGTCGGGTTTCTTGATGGTGATGCGCTCGGCCATGTCTCAGCCCGCCGGTACGAAAGTCTCGTGGCCCTGGCCAATCGGCGCCGCCGCGGCCGCAAAGGTCTCCGCGATCGGATCATTGATCATCGCGCCGGTGAGCTCCGCCACGCGCTTGAAGCCGCGCTTATGGCACCATTCCGCAAGCTGATCGATGATCGCGACGAGCGACGAGGGATTGCGGAAAATGATGTAGCCCAGCATCACGGCGGAGGCGCCGGCGAGCATATATTCCACCACATCCTCGACTTTGCAGATGCCGCCGCAGCCGATCACCGGAATTTTCACGCGTTGTGACACCTGGTGCACCATCCGCACGATGATCGGCTTGATGCCGGGGCCGGATATGCCGCCGAATTTGTTGCCGATCGCGGGGCGGAACGTATCGATATTGATCTTCAGACCCAGGATGGTGTTGGAGACCACCAGCGCATCGGCGCCTGCTTCTTCGGCGGCGACCCCGATCGCGACCACATCGCCCGCATTGGGCGACAGCTTCACCCAAACCGGCTTTGTCGTTGCCCCGCGAATCCGCTTCGTCACCTGGAAAGTGTGATCCTCGTGCAGCGCGAAATTACCGCCGCCCGGATTGCGCGTCGGGCACGAGATATTCACCTCGATCACGTCGACATCGGGATGCGCCGCGACTTCGCGCGTCATGGCTTCAAAGTCATCCGCCGTGGTGGCCGAAATCGACGCCACCAGCGGCGGCGTGAAACGCGCATAGTCCGGCACCTGATGATCGAGAAAATAGCCGATGCCCCTGGTCGGCAATCCGATCGAATTGATCATGCCGCATTCCAGCTCGGCGACGCGGGGCGTCGGATTGCCGATCCGGTATTCGCGCGACACGGTTTTCGCGACCAGCGCGCCAAGCCGGTTGATGTCCATGACCTGCGCGAGGTCGGTCGAGAACGCGCCCGACGCCGGCATGATCGGATTCTTCAACTCGACGCTGCCAATTTTGACCGAGAGATCTACCATCCCACGCACTCCTGCATGTCGAATACCGGCCCTTCGATGCAGACGCGACGCAATTCCTTGTGCCCGTTCACTTCGAAGGTTTTGACGCAGACGTAACAGGGCCCGAGCCCGCAGGCCATGATCTGCTCCATCGCCACCTGACCCGGAATTCCGAATTGCTTGCCGAGCTTTTTCATCGCCAGCAGCAGCCGGTTCGATCCACAGGTGAAGAAGGCATCGGCTTTTCCGGCGGCGATCAGTTTTTCGAGGATGTTTTCGACATTTTCGACCGCGCTGGTGCCATCGGTATCAAGCACGCGGATCACTTCGCCGACTCTGGCAAAGACATGATCGACCATCACGAGTTCAGGTGAACGCGCCGACAGGATCGCGGTGACGCCGATGCCGTTTTCGGCTGCGAGCTGCGAAATCGGCCCCAGAGTCGCGAGTCCGACGCCACGGCCAAGCACGACGATGTTTTTCCACCCGGGCTCCAGGTGGAAACCAATCCCAAGCGGGCCGACGATATTGCAGTCGGCGCCGGGCTCAAGCGTGGCCATTCCCTTGGTGCCACGCCCGGCACATTTGTAGAGGAACTCAATATTTCCGTTCGCGCGGTCGACCTGGAAGATGCTTTGCGGACGCCGCAGCCACAGCTCGCCGTCATCCGGCGTCGGGCAAAGGATGTTGAAGAACTGGCCCGGCCTGACGGCCAGCGCTTTGGGCGACCCGCACAAGACGAGATGCTTATATTCGGAATTGACCCAGACATGGCTGACCACCCTGCTGAGGCACTCCTCCGCCGGGATGTGTGGTTCAGGATGGTCACCGGCTTCGCCGCCTGCCACATAAGGTTTTGACGCAAACGCATAATTTCGCATTACGGTGCGGCTCTTCTGGACCACGCCCAGCTATCCAAGCGCAACCGGTGTACAAAAATCAATACGTTTTACAAATTTTGGCACAGTTCTTATTCCCGGCTTGACGGGGGCGTAAGGCCGCCTGAAAAAGGAACATCATCGCTAACATTGGGAAAACCACCCATGAATCAGTCATCTGCAGGGTCTCCGGCGCCAAGTCCTTCCGGCGAAAGCAACATCGCCGGGCCCAAACACAATCAGGAGGCGCCGGTTGTCTGGGAGCGCTGGCAGAAAAAGCGCACCTTTGTCCGCGCGCTGGAAGGCACCTACAGTTTCCTCACGAAGGAACTGCTCGAGGCGCCGCGGGTGATCTCATCCAAAAGCGTGCCGTGGAAAGGCGGGCCGATGCTTTACGGCAAGCATCCGATTGCGCCGGGCGCCGCCGCGAAGATCACCCAGGCGATCGAATGCCATATCGAGGCCTATGCGCCGGGCGCTTACAGCCAGAAGCACGGCCACCTGAATTCCGCCTGTTTTTACATCATCAAGGGCCGCGGCCACGACATTCACGACGGCAGACGCATCGAGTGGAAGGCCGGCGATGTGATGTTTGTCGAGAATGGCTGCGTTCATCAGCATTTCAATGACGATCCGGACGGCGAAGCGATTCTGTTGGTGTTCAAGGCCAAGCCGCTCTTCCTGTTCATGCATCTGCTGTACCAGAAGATGATTTCCTATCCTCCGACGACCTTGCCCAAAGGGCACGAGGATTGGACGCCGCCAACCGATTTCTGATTTCCGCCACCCGGAGAGCGACATGACCATTCTTGACGAACGCGACGTTGCCCATGAGGGCAAGAACACCGCGAATTTCCGCATCGAAGACATCGCCAATTCGGCGAGTTTCCGCGAACTCTATCAAAACGCACCCAATGTTGTGGCGGCGGAGAATCAACCTTTCGAACGCTCGCCCGACGGGCTGATCAAACATCTGGTGCACGAAAAAATGGGCACGCGCGAGCAATGCGTCGACGCCTATATGCTGTTCATCAAAGAGGGCAGCCGTTCCGGCAAGCATCGGCATATGTGGGAAGAGGTGATCTTCGTCGCCGAAGGCTCGGGTTATGACCTGCACTGGGATGTAAAATTCGACTGCATTGAGACCTATCACTGGGACTGGGAAGCGGAGCCACGGAAGTTCGAGTGGCAGCGCGGCGATTTCATCTACATCCCGCCATTCTCGATCCATCAGCATTTCAACAGTGGCAAGACCGAAGCGCGGCTGATCGTGATCAACAACCGGATCGTCAAATCCATGGGTTTCAACTGGCTCGATCAGATCGAACACGCCCCCGGATTTTAATCGCGACCGCATTTTTCGGGTGGGGGCAATGTTCTGACATCCCCCCACCCGCATTTTGCAAAAGGGCAAAATGCGTGCCTCCCCGCAAGGGGGAGGCGGAAATTGGGACAAATCCCGGTGCGGGAGGGCGCCATAAATGGCCGGGCAATTTGGGATGGCGGTTCAGGCGCTTCAGCTTTTGCTGGAGTGGCACCACCTCGCGATCCTGTTGCTCGGCGTGTTCATTGGATTGGCGATCGGCTGCCTTCCCGGACTCGGCGGCGTCGTCGCGCTCGCGGTACTGATTCCGTTTACGTACAATCTTGATGCGCCGACATCCTTTGCCTTGCTGCTTGGCGTCGCCGCAGTCACCACAACATCCGATCTGATTCCCGCGGTGCTGTTCGGCGTGCCGGGCACGGTTGGCGCGGCGGCAACCACCATCGACGGCCACCAGATGGCGCGTCAGGGCAAGGCGGGGCGCGCCTTTGGTGCAGGCTTCGTCGCCGCCGCTTTGGGCGGGCTGTTCGGCGCGCTGGTGCTCGCGCTCGCCGTTCCTTTGCTTCAGCCGGTGATGCTGGCCATCGGTTCGCCCGAATTGCTGGCATTCAGCATTTTCGGTCTGTCCATGGTCGCGACACTGTCCGGCCGCGCGCCGCTGAAGGGTCTGACCGCCGCAGGTATCGGGTTGATGATCTCGATGATCGGGTCCGGAACGCAAACCGGCACCCTGCGCTGGACCTTCGGCTGGTTGTATCTGTTCGACGGTGTGCCGCTGATCCCGGTCACGCTGGGGCTGTTCGCGCTGCCCGAACTCGCCGACCTTGCGGTCAACCGCAAAAGCATCGCGGGCGACAATGTCACGGCGGTGAAATTGTCGAGCCAGTGGGAAGGCGTGCGCGATGTCTTCCGCAACTGGTGGCTCGTGCTGCGATGCAGCGCGATGGGTACCGCGCTTGGCGTGGTGCCCGGCATCGGATCGGCCGTGATCGACTGGATTGTTTACGGCTACGCGCTGCGCACCGAGAAAAATCCCGAACGCTTCGGTCAAGGCGATGTGCGCGGCGTGATCGCCCCGGAATCGTCCAACAATGCCAAGGAAGGCGGGCATCTGGTGCCGACGATCGCGTTCGGCATTCCGGCCGGCGCGTCGATGACTCTGCTGCTCGGCGCATTCCTGCTGCACGGACTGACGCCCGGTCCAGACATGCTGTCGAAGAATCTCGATGTCACTTATTCGATCATCTGGAGCCTGACACTGGCGCATGTTTTCGGCACGCTGATTTGTCTGGTCGGTGCAAAACAGCTCGCGCGTTTCGCCGAAATGCGTCACCAGATCCTGCTGCCGCTGATCATGCCGGTCGTGCTGGTGGCGACATTCCAGGCGACGCGGAGCTGGGGCGATCTCTATTTCCTGCTGTCCTTCGGCACGCTGGGATGGATCATGAAGCGGTTCGGCTGGCCTCGCCCGCCGATGGTGCTGGGTTATGTGCTGGGGCCGATTTTCGAACGCTATCTGTTCCTGTCATTGCAGATTTATGGCGCACGTTGGGTCTATCGCCCGGTTGTCATCGCCATCGCGGTGCTGATCGTGTGGGCGCTGTACCGCCCGCTGACCGAAACCATCCGCCGGCTGGCGCACGAGTTCACGCATCTTTCGCGCGCGCATCTGAAGGTGAAACCGCGGGCATGGTTCACGCTGGTTTTGATCGCTATCATTGTCGGTGCGCTGATCACCTCCTCCGACTGGCCGGCGATCGAGCAGATCGTGCCGCGCACCGCCTGCTGGGCGGCATTGACGGTTGCGGTATTGAATCTGGTCACCGAGTTGTTCGGCGCCGATCAGGCGGCTGCGGCGGTGAGCATGCACGCGCCGCAGCAGGACAAAATGTCGGTGCCGCCGCGTATTGCGGTTAGCCGCGCGGTGGAATTTTTGCTCTGGCTCGTCGGACTCGTGGCGCTCGCCGCCGTAATCGGCTTCATTCCCGCGATCGCGGTATTCGTGTTCATCTATATGGGCTTTGGTTTCAGGGAGAAGTTACCCCGTTGCGCGGTATTCGCGGTCGCCATGGGGATCTTCTGCTGGGCCGTGTTTGATCGCGCTTTATCGGTTCCCTGGCCGCAGGCGGTGCTGGG
>JAGWSK010000521.1 GCA_028869355.1 Alphaproteobacteria bacterium
ATCTTCGCGAAGCCCGATCACGGTCCGGAACCACTCCGTCCAATAATCCGTAAGCTGACCATATGCTGCAACGCTTCCTTCACCCACCCTGTCGTTTTCAAGGGTCGACAGCGGCGTGCGGTCTTCGGTGTGAAACCGGTAAACATGGATGTCGTCGTACCGGCCCTGGAGGCCGGTCAGAATTTCTGAATTCGTGCCGAGCAGTATCGGGTATTGCGCATAACTGAGGCCGCCGCCAAAAAATGTGCGGATGTCGTTCTGAGCTTCCTGGTCGCCGTGCACGAGATCGTCGAGAAAGTGGGTGAAGTCGTTCCACAGCGTCAAATTGTTGTTGACCACGTAGGCATTGGCGTCGAGGTGCCAATCGAGCGTGCCGTGCGAATAGACCGAGGAAAGACTCATTCGCTGCGTCTGGCCCGCGTCCGAAGGATCGAGCGTACCGAAGCGGCCGATGGGAGTGAGGTTCAAACTTGCCATATAGGCCGAATCCATGGCGCGCACCGGCTGGTCGGTCGTTGCGTTCCATAACCCGCGATAATACATGCCGGTGATTGAATAACCTTCGTGTGCCTCGCCCTCGCTGTAGCGCAGGACGGCATTCACCTTGCGATAGTTGTCGGGATGGGTCCACGGACCGTCATAGTGAACGAGTTCGAGCGCGCCGAGCACATGGGCGGTGCCAAATTCCTGTGTCCCGGCACCGAACAAACGCTCGTAGTTAAAACTGCCCCCGGTGGCGGAGACCTGGTCGGCAACCTCATTCACATATTGAAGGTGAACGCTGGCCACTGAAGAAAAATCACCTTGTTCGGCGAAATACGGCCCCTTGGTGTAGTCGAGGCCGGCAGACAACTCTGGAATGAAGAAGTTGAGATCCGCGTATCCCTGGCCATGCGCATGGGTCCGCAAGTTCACCGGAATGCCGTCGATGAAACTGGCGATATCGGTTCCGTGGTCGAGATTGAAACCGCGGAGGAGATATTGGTTGGCCTTGCCCTCGCCGCTGTGGATTGTCACCGTGAGTCCCGGAACCGTCTCAAGCAATTGCCCCGGCCGGAGAGAAGGGAGTTGCTGGATTTCCTGCGGCAGAACAATTCCCTGGCTGGAGGTCTGCGCAACCCCCAGCAGTTCGGTGCGTGCGCCGGTAACGACGATCTGCTCGGGGATGGGTTCGGCAGCGGAGGGTGTTGCAGCCTGGTCCGGAGGCGGAGCGGCGGGGGTCGTTATGGGCGCCGCTTCCTGGGCGCGCGCCGTGCCTGCGATCAGCACGACGAGCGCCGATCCGCACAACAACGCGTTCCGCAGACCGTTGCCCAGTCTTCGGCCGCAAAACCCGTATTCCAACAGGTTCCCCCCGCTGTCCCGCCCACGCAGATATACGCAAGCTCGGCCGAAACCCCTCAGGCATCCTGCGGACCGTGGTTGACTCGCCAACCGCTTGACCTAGAACAACGAACGACAGCGAAATCGACGGGAGTTGGCATGGAAGCGCCGCATTTATTGGTTCATGACCGGAAAGATACGGTCGGGGTTGTTGTCGTCGAAGGCCTGAAAGCTGGAACGGATATGTTGGCGGTTGTCACGGCCGATAATTCGGCGTTCCGCCTGCAATCGAAAATGGATGTTCCGATCGGGCACAAGGTCGCACTGGGCGACATCAGGAAAGGCGATACGGTCTGGAAATACGGCCAGGATATCGGCGTCGCGGTCGCGGACATTGCAAAAGGCGAGCATGTCCACGTCCACAATCTCAAGACAAAAAGGTGGTAGGCCATGGCGCCGATTCATGCGAACGGGAAATTCTTTGGCTGGCGGCGGAAGAACGACCGCGTCGGCGTGCGCAATCATGTCGTGATTCTGCCGCTGGACGATCTGTCGAATGCGGCCTGCGAGGCTGTGGCGAACAACATCAAGGGCACAATCGCCATTCCGCATGCCTACGGACGGCTGCAATTTGGTGAAGATCTCGAGCTGTTCTTCCGTACCCTGATCGGTACCGGCGCCAATCCCAATGTTGCAGCGGTGGTTGTGATCGGTATCGAGGACGGCTGGACCAAACGGGTGGTGGACGGCATCGCCAAAACCGGCAAGCCGGTGGCGGGCTTCGGCATTGAAGGTACCGGCGACATCATGACAATCGCCAAAGCCTCGCGGACCGCCATGGAATTTGTGCAGTGGGCATCGGAAATTCCGCGCGAGGAATGTGATCTTTCAGAGCTGTGGGTTTCCGCCAAATGCGGTGAAAGCGATACCACAACCGGCCTCGCGTCCTGTCCAACGGTCGGCAACATGTACGACAAGCTGATTCCAAATGGCGTGTACGGCGTATTCGGCGAAACCACGGAAATCACCGGCGCCGAGCACCTCTGCAAGGCGCGTGCGGCCACCTCCGAAATCGGTGAGAAATGGTACCGGGTGTGGAAGGCCTATCAGGACGAGGTCATCGAGCCAAATAAGACCAATGATCTTTCGGAATCACAGCCGACCAAGGGCAACATCGCGGGTGGACTGACGACCATCGAGGAAAAGGCGCTCGGCAATCTCGAAAAGATCGGACGCGAGTGCCGCTATATCGACGTTCTGGCGCCGGCCGAAGCGCCGGCAAAGGGACCGGGGCTGTATTTCATGGATACATCGTCCGCGGCTGCCGAGTGCGTCACCCTGATGGCCGCGGCGGGCTATGCCGTGCATTGTTTCCCGACCGGCCAGGGCAACATCATCGGTAATCCGATCCTTCCGGTGATCAAGATCACCGGCAACCCGAAGACGGTGCGTACGATGCCGGAACATATCGATGTGGATGTGTCCGGCATCATCCGTCGCGAGATCACGGTTCCGGAAGCCGGCGACCGCCTGATCGAGATGATCCGGCGAACGGCAAATGGGCGACTGACCGCGGCGGAAGCACTCGGTCATCGCGAATATGTGCTGACGAAGCTGTATCGCAGCGCCTGATGCCGGTTCTGTCGCTGCAGAAATCGGAAGAGCTGGCGGCGGCGGCCCTATGCCGCTGCCGCACCAGCGAGGCGAATGCCGCGGTGGTTGCGAATGCTCTCGTCACCGCCGAGGCGGAAGGCCTGGTCAGCCACGGACTGCTGCGGCTGCCGATTTACGCCGGGCAAACGCGAAATGGCAAAATCGACGGTTGTGCAGTTCCGGAAGTCAGCTTTCCGCGGGCTGCACTTGCGGCAGTGGATGCGAAAAACGGCTTTGCCTATCCGGCACTCAATTTGGCGGCACAGTTTCTGCCGCGGATCGCGCGCGAATACGGTATTGCCGCGGCCGGCATCAGAAGATCCCATCATTGCGGCGTCGCCGGGCATCATGTGCGCCGGCTGGCCGAATCCGGAATGCTGGCCATTTTGTTTGCCAATGCGCCTGCCGCCATGGCGCCCTGGGGCGGCAATCGTGCGGTTTTCGGCACCGACCCGGTCGCGTTTGCCTGTCCGCAGCCTGGCCGCGATCCCATTGTCGTGGATTTGTCCCTTTCGAAAGTCGCCCGCGGCAGCATCCTTTCGGCAAAACGAAAGGGCGTACCGATTCCGGAGGGATGGGCTCTGGATCCCGAAGGCCGGCCGACCACCGATCCCGATGCAGCTATGGCGGGCACCATGGTGCCGCTGGGCGATGCCAAGGGAACGGCACTGGCGCTGATGGCGGAATTGCTGGCAGCGGGATTGACCGGGGCAAATTATGCCTGGGAGGCCTCATCATTTCTGGACGCTGAGGGCCCGCCTCCGGGGACCGGACAACTGATTATCGCCATCGATTCCGGCGCATTCGGCGCGAGTACCGCGCATCTCGCCAAAATCGCGCAAGAGATCGAGGAGCAGCCGGGCGCCAGATTGCCCGGCGCACGACGCTCCGAAGCGCTGAAGCGCGCCGGGCGCGAAGGGCTGCTTGTCAGCGATGTGCTGATTGCGGAAATTCAGGCGCTGTGACTCGCTGGTTGTCCTGCCACCCATGTCGCGGTGACGCGTACATCGTCTGGTTGAAAGGCAACCAGATCGGCGCGGTAACCCGGCGCAATTCGCCCGAGCCGGTCGCCTATTCCGAGAAATTCTGCCGGCGTAAGTGATGCCAACCGAAGCGCGCTCTGGAGCGGCATGCCCAGCAGCTTGATGCAATTGCGAATCGCGCTCGCCATGTCGATGGCGGAGCCCGCCAAAGTCCCGTCTTCAGTGGTGCAGCGTCCATCACGGGTTTGAATCTTCCGGCCCTGCAGCATGAAATCGGGCTTCTTCCCGCCGACACAGGGCATGGCATCGGTGACCAGCATGGGTGATCCCTTGCCGCACAAGGCGAGCCGCAGCATCGCCGGCAGGACGTGGAAGCCGTCCACGATCAAGCCGTACCAGCAGCCCGGCGTCTCCAGCGCCGCGCCGGCGGGACCGGGTTCGCGGGCACTCAGCGGGCGCATGGCATTGAACAGGTGCGTAAAGCCAGTGACCCCGCCGGCGATTGCGACTTTCGTTTCGTCATAAGTCGCCATTGAATGGCCCAGCGCCATGCGCACACCGCCGGCCTTCAGCGCCTGCATGAAACCGTCCGGCAGGACTTCCGGAGCGAGTGTCACAACCGTCGCAGCCGACTGAAGCCCGGTGACGAGGTCGCGGTGAAAGAAATCGGGCGGACGGATCAGGTCGGGATCGTGCACTCCGGGTTTTTCAGGCGAAATGAACGGGCCCTCGAAATGGATACCCAGAACACCCGGTTCGCTGCGCATCGCCTGTTCGATGGCATCACGGGCGTAGCGCATGGTGCTGTCCTGATCGGTAATCAGAGTCGGCAGCATCGCAGTGGTGCCGAAACGCCGGTGCGCGGCGACAATCGCCTTAATTCCCTCCGGAGTCGGATTGTCATTGAACAGAACGTCACCGCCGCCGTTCACCTGCACGTCGATGAAGCCCGGTGCGAGCCATTCATTATCCGGCAATTCCAGCAGTTGTATTCCCGCAGGATGTTCGCGACCGGGAACAACCGCCGCGACCTGGCCGTTTTCGACAATAACAGTGCAATCCTTCCGTAAGGAGTCACCGTCAAACACGTTCCGCGCGGTTACGGCAAATTTTCGGTCCGTCATATGGTTCGCGTGACCTTCTGAAGGTGACGCGGATTGTCCGCATCGATCCCGCGCAGTTTGGCCAATTTCACCGCCGTCATATAGAAGCTTTGGATCATGCAGATCGCGTCGGCTTCGGGCTGATCGGTGGGCAGCGCCGGCAGCAGACCGGGAGGATCATGCGAGACGATGAACAGGGCCGCATTCTTGGCGGTCAGCCGCTCGGCCAATTGCAGCAACGGGCCGGCTGCCTCGTCACCCGGAACGAACATCAGAACCGGATAATGCTCAGTCACCAGCGCCATCGGGCCATGCTGGAATTCGGCGCCGCTATAACCCTCGGCGTGCAGATTGCAGGTCTCCTTGAGCTTCAGGGCTGACTCGCGGGCGATCGAAAGCGTTGGTCCGCGCCCGATGGTGATCATGCTTTCGCTGGCGGCCAAAGTTTCAAGGCAGGGCGACCAGTCCAGCCTTGTCGCAGCGTCCACGCGCTCCGGCAGCCGCTGCAGAGCCGCGCGCAGCGGTTCGTTCTCTCCCCACTCGGCGACAATGCGAAGCACGGCGGCAAGCGTGGCAACAAAACTCTTGGTCGCGGCGACGCTCAATTCCGGCCCGGCACAGAGCGGCAAGACAATTTCGCATTCCTGCGCGAGCGGACTGTCTTCCGCATTCACCAGAGCGAGCGTGAGAGCCCCGGCTTCGCGCGCGAATTTCGCCTGCTCGATCAGGTCATCGCTGCGCCCGGACTGCGAAATGCAGAGCAGGAGCTGTCCGTCGAGTTTGAGCGCCCGGCGATAGACGGTGGCGATGCTTGGGGCTGCCGCTGCGACAGGTACTCCGAGATGTCGTTCGATGGCATGCTTGGCGAACGCCGCGGCGTGGGCGGAACTGCCCCGCGCGCAGGTCACGACGACGCCCGGTTCCATTTGCCGCAGCCGGCGGGCGAGTTCGGCCACCGGCCGCGCCAGCGCATCCGCTTGCCGGCGCAAGGCCTGGGGCGCTTCGCAAATCTCCTGCTGCATCCGGCCCGGCATCTTCTGTGCAATGTTCATTTGCGCTACTAACCCGTCGTTTTACTCCCCAACGGGAGGAGAACCAAAACACCGTCCCCGGGGTTCCGTTGGCATGGAGACTGAACGTAAAAGCCCGCGCTATTCCGGCATTGACAGCTGGGCACCCGCCGACATTCTCGATGCGATGATCGAGGGGCAGTTCGCTGCGGTGGCCGCTGTCCGGCAGGCGCGTGGAGCGATCGAAGATGCCGTACGCGCAATGGAACTTCGGCTCGCCGAAGGTGGAAGGCTGATTTATGCCGGCGCCGGAACGTCGGGGCGGCTCGCGGTACAGGACGGCGCCGAGCTGATGCCGACATTCAGTTGGCCGCCGGAACGCCTGGTGCTGCTGATTGCCGGCGGGGAAGAAGCCCTCCTGCGCGCAGTGGAGGGTGCCGAAGATGAAATCGGACACGCGCATGATGAGATCGCCCGCCACGCGGTTGGTTCTGAAGACGTAATGATCTGTGTCGCCGCCAGTGGAACCACACCGTTCACTCTTGGCTGCCTCAGGGCCGCCAAGGCCGCCGGAGCATTGACCGTCGGCATTGCCAACAATCCCGGCACGCCACTGTTGGCCGAATCCGATCATCCGATTTTGCTCGATACCGGCCCCGAACCGATTGCCGGATCGACGCGGATGAAAGCCGGTACCGCCCAGCGCATCGCCATGAACCTGCTGTCATCGGTGCTGATGATCCGGATGGGCCGGGTCTATGAAGGTCTGATGGTCGATGTTCAGGCCAGCAACAAAAAGCTGGAGCGGCGGAGCGAGGAGATGTTGCGTCACCTGACGGGGCGCAGCGGCGAGGAAGCGCGCACGGCGCTCGCAAGTGCCGCGGGGAGTGTGAAACTGGCGGTATTGCTGCTGAACGGATGCCGGCCGGAAGAAGCCAAGGCGCTGCTCGACCGCAATGACGGGCACTTGCGTGCGGCGTTGGCGGAATTGCGCGCGAA
>JAGWSK010000522.1 GCA_028869355.1 Alphaproteobacteria bacterium
GATCCACGGCGATGTCGTGCGGTTCGGCGAAATCAGGTTCAAGCCGGAAGGTGACCACGCGGTAATTGCGCGATTGCGCTTCAATGGCGGTGCGCGGCAACCGGTTATTCGGGTTGTAAGGCACGACGGCCGGAAAATTCTTGACCAGATATGCCTGGATCGTCGCAGCCTCGCCATCAGTAATATCCGGAACATTGGCGGCGAGCATATTCTGGCGCATTGACCAGACGGTATGTTCCCAGTTTGCGGCGCTTGTCCGGCTCGCAACGATGCGCGCCGAGTCGTGGCAAACATTGCATTTGGCCTCGACTAGTGCTTTGCCCGCACCATCCGGCAATTTGATGGCTGTGGGTTTTGGAATCTGCGCCTCGGGCAAACGATCCGGCCATGCCGCCGGAAGCGATGGACCGCGCTTTTCCACCAGCGCCACGCTCACATCGGCAACCGCGCCGGGCTTTACCGCGACCGGAGCCGAAACTTTGCTCTCCATTGCGGCATCAACACCCTCCGCGGTGTATTGCCCGGCAGGCAGATCTTTGGCTTCAAAGCGGCCGCCATCCATGCTCACAACCATGAATGTCAGACGGCGCTCGGCATTGCGCAGCTTGACAAATGCGCCCGCAACCGGCTCGCCGGCCATATCTTTCACGACGCCTTTGACTGCGCCGGCATCCGGAACCGCCGCCGATGCGGGAAGGGCCACAGCGAGAGCACAGACCGCGATTCCACTCTTGAGCCAATTCGTGAGCACCATCGTAACTCCTCCTGAGGGCAACCTGTCGGCGCCGCAATGCTACCGCCAGAAGCTACAGCCGGTTTCGATTTGATCCAAGGTGCTTCGGTTGTTGCTTTCCGGCGGAAATACCTACCACGCCTTCGTGATCGACACGGAGATGAAGCGCTGCTCGGGCGAAAGGCCCTGCAACCCCGGCTTTCCGCCGCGGTAAACGCCCCACTGCGGATAGCCTTTGGCGCCGAAGGTGGAATAGATGAAAGCTGGAGCCTTGTTGAACAAATCCACCACGGTGATTTGGAAATTGACGTTCTGGAGGTACGGATTTGCCGGTCTGTCGCCGGTCTGATACCCGGTCGACACGTCGAAAGTGTACATTCCCGGAATGGTCGAGGGGGATGCCGGGTAGGGACCAAAATGCGCCGACCCGGGATAGCATGAGCCCGCGCTGGACGCCGCCGACCAGAAGCATGACGGTGCTATGAAGCCACCATCTGTCAGGGCTTCGACGCCGCTGTGCGGCGTAAAATTCATAAATCCCGTGACGCTTAGGCCCTGAACGGCGCCCGCCGTCCCGGTCCAGCCAAGGCGCGCCCGGTACTTCAGCGTCCCGCCGTAAAGGCTGCCCGCATAGTTGTTGATCACCGGCGTTCCGTTTACGGCCTCAGTCTTGTTTTCGAGGCCGTAACTGCCCACGATGCCTGTATTCCATGCGCCCCAATCGCCGAAATCGATATCGTAGCGAGCGTCGAAATCTACCCCGCTGAAAAGCTGCCACCCGAGATTGGTGATCGCAGCGTCGTTGATGAACTGAATGGTCGTCAACGCGCTTGGGTCGACCAGCCATTTGGGACTATTCACCAGTGCACTGGCAAGCTTGAAAAACTCGGCATTCGCCGGATCGGTGATCGGCAAGTTCGGATTGGCCCGCACAATGTAGACGCAACCGGGAGTCGGGGACGTGCAGATGGTCGCTGCCGGGTCGTTGACGTTGATACCGCCGGTGTTTGCGGCCAGCAGGTTTGAGATCTTGATGTGATAGTAGGTGGCCTCGAGAACCAAACCCGACAGAAAGCCGGTTGGCGAATAGTTGAAACCGGCATCCCAGTTGACCGCGGTTTCCGGCTGGACGGCCGGGCCATTCCTGATGGGTGCCGCGATACCCGCGCCGCCGCTCACCCGGATGCCGCCCGGAGCGAGCAATGCCGCGTTACTGGAACAGGTCGGGTTGAGCCACGCGTTCAGCGATCCAGGATTTGCTGCCGTGGCGCTGTTCGGTTGGCCCGCAACCGTCGGGCAGTTCAGTGTGAAAAGGTTGCTGACCGCGCCTGCGACTATGGTCGCCGGGTTGATCATGGTGCCGGCAACCGACGTCTCTTCGTTGAAAGAGGGTGCGCGGAACGACTTGCCCCAGGTGCCGCGAATCGAAAGGCCATAACCGACGTCCCAGGTCCCGGCGACTTTCGGGTTGGTTACGCTGCCGACGTCGCTGTAATGGTCATACCGGCCCGACACTTCGAGATTGAGCGATTGAATCAGCGGGATCTGGTTTGCTTCGCCGACAACGGGCACATTCAATTGACCGTAGAGAGAATAAACGTTCCGGGCCCCCGGATCGGGAGCGACAAGCGGTACCGAAGCATCGAAGGTGCTGTAGTCGGAAAATTCCTCGAAAAAGTAGTGATCGGAGATATAGCTGCCGCCGATGGCTGCACGCAGAGTGCCGCCGGGAAGATCGAATAATGGGCCGTCAAAATCGAAGCCGACATTGCTCTGCTGCCAGGTTGAGCCTTCGTTGCGGAAGGCTCCGATGTAAGCGAGCGTCGCCGGTGAATTGCAGGCAAAGGCCGTCGGATCGCAGAAAAGATTCAGATAGGGAACATTCGCGGGTTTCGTGAACGATGCTTGCGCCGGAGTATTGCCGTTGGCGGCAATGCCGGGAACCGTATTTCCCAATGCCGCGCTCACCATGTTGACGTTCACCATGCCGGCTGTATTCGCGATATCTCTTTCCTCGCTCATCGCATATTGAATGCGGCCAACCCAATTAAATGGAAGATTGTCCTGGAGACCGAAATGATAACGTTCGGACACTTCCTGGACATGGGTCACAGAGGGCGATTCCAAATCGAGATCATAACTGACGCGCAGACCTGCAGGCGCGCCGGCTGGATAAAATGGATTGGTCGTCGGCACCGGAATGGCGTTGAGCGCCTGCTGAAGCGCGGGACTCGCGCCCGGCACGACCCTCTGGGTCAGGATGCGGTTCGAATAAAATCCATCGGCAAAGAATGAGATGCCGTCGAACAAATTCTGATCAAAAGTGACAGTCGCGGCATTGCGGTCTTGCGCCCCCAGGAGATCGCCAAGCGTGTAGGGGTTTTGGATGTTATTGACGCCCGGATTGGCGAGCAGGGTTGCCCATGTGAGTCCAACTCCATTCTGTCCGCGGGGTACGGAATAGCAATTGGCGCAGGCGAGATTCCCGTTCGCGGCGTTAAATCCGAGCGCCTTCAATGTGGGATTTGTGACCAGCGCGCCTGTCGACACGATACCCGGCGCCGAAAGGCTGATCGGCGTCGTATTGTCCAAACCCCAGGGCGTGAAGTCGAACGTGAGATAGGATCTCTTGCCCCCGTTGACTGCGGCTGAGTGGTCATATTCGTAACTGAGCGTTATATCGCCCGTATCCCACTTCCGGCCGTAAAGCTGGGTGGCCTGAATATGCGGGTCACCGAGATCCGTCGATTGACCGTAATAGAGCTGCGTTATTGCGCCGTCGAAGCCACGCTTGAGAACGACGTTGACGACACCGGCCACCGCATCCGAGCCATAGGTCGCCGATGCGCCGTCGGCCAGCACGTCCACACGTTCGACGGCGAGCTGCGGAATAATAGAGGGATCGATTTCGCAGCCGCCGGTGCCTTGGCCGGGATAGCGGATGCCATCGATCAGCAGCAATGTTTCGTTGCCGGAGCCGGTCTGGATTCCATGAATCAGCAGGTTTTGCGGCCGAACGATGAATCCGCCGCTGTTCGGTGTACCCGCCCCCGAAACCTGCACGTTCAGCGAAGGGACGTCTTTCAAAACATCGGAAATCGTAACGGCGCCGGCTTCGTGGAAATCCTGCTCTGAAATTGCCGTCACCGGCACACCAACCGCTGCGGCGCCGTGAATCAGAGAACCGGTCACCAGCACCTGCTCCGGCAGTTGCTGTGGAGGCACCTGGGCGGTTTGTGCCGGAGCAGTTTGCGCTACAGCGTTTTGGACCAAAGCGACAAAGGATACCGTACCGAGCAACGCCTTCAGCATCGCTCGGGATGAACGCGAAGCAATCCGATCCATTTTCCCCCCTCAGCCCATTGGCTGTCATGAAAAGCATTGGATGTTTTTTTGTCGTTGAAAAGTTGCTGCCGTCCGTGCCCCCACACTTGCGGCGCGGTCATAGTCTATCTCATGACGTGACAATGGCAAGGTCCCGGCTGGAGCGGGGCGCTGAATTACGTCAGGTAACTTGTATATCCGTAGACGGATTCTAGGCCGGCATCGCTCAGAACCGGCGGAAGAGAGGGGCAGCCGCACCAAATTCTGGATAGCCCGCGCCTGCGCTGCGAAAACGATGAGCCGGTCCGGAAACCTGCCTACCGGCCGGTGAAGGGGTCGCGGACGAGAATGGTGTCTTCGCGTTCAGGGCTGGTGGAAAGCAGTGCCACCGGCGCCGAAATCAGCTCTTCAATGCGACGGATATATTTGATCGCGAGCGCCGGCAGTTCGGCCCAGGAACGCGCGCCGCGGGTCGATTCGCTCCAGCCCGGCATGGTTTCGTAAACCGGCTCAACCCGCGCCTGATCGCATGAATCCGCCGGCAAGTGATCGAGCACTCCGTCGCCCAATCGGTATCCCACGCAGATTTCGACGCGATCGAATCCGTCCAGCACATCGAGTTTGGTGAGGGCGATTCCGTCAATGCCGCCGGTCACCACGGTCTGGCGAACCAGAACGGAATCGAACCATCCGCAACGCCGCTTGCGGCCCGTAACGGTGCCGAATTCCGCGCCGGTTTTGCCGATCCGTTCGCCGGTTTCGTTTTGCAGCTCGGTCGGGAACGGCCCTTCGCCGACACGCGTCGTATAGGCTTTGGCGATTCCCAGCACATAGCCGATATCGCGCGGTCCGCATCCGGCACCCGCCGCGGCCTGACCGGCGACCGTGTTCGACGACGTCACATAGGGATATGTGCCGTGATCGACATCGAGCAGCGCTCCCTGTGCGCCTTCGAACAATATCCGCCGGTCTTCGCGGCGAAACTGCTCCAGTTTGCGCCACACCGGCCCGGCATAGGGCAGCACTTTGGGTGCAATTTCCGTCAGCGGCTGCAACAGGCTTTCGGGTTCGATCTCATCGATCCCCGCACCGCGCCGCAGCGCATTGTGATGCGCAAGCAAACGCTCGATCTTCGCGCCAAGCGTATCGGGATTTTTGAGATCGATCACCCGCAGCGCGCGCCGGCCGACTTTGTCCTCGTATGCGGGACCGATGCCGCGTCCGGTCGTGCCGATCTTCGATTGCCGGTTCGAACTCTCGCGAAAGCGGTCCAGTTCGCGGTGCAGCGGCAGAATCAACGCCGCGTTCTCTGCAATCATCAGATTGCCGGGGCCGACTTTGACGCCGAGCTGCTTCAACCGGTCGATTTCGTCGACCAGGGCCCAGGGATCCACGACGACGCCATTGCCGATGATGCCGAATTTGCCCGGACGCACGACTCCGGCCGGAAGCAGCGAGAGCTTGTAGGTGACGCCATCGATGACGAGCGTATGGCCGGCATTGTGGCCGCCCTGGAAGCGGACAACGACATCGGCGCGCGCCGACAGCCAATCGACGATCTTGCCTTTGCCTTCGTCGCCCCACTGGGCGCCAATCACCGCAACATTGGCCATGCACTGTCCCGCGTAGTGAGCAAATCACCCCCACCCGAAAAATGCTGCGCATTTTTCGACCTCCCCACAAGGGGGAGGTTAGAAATTACGTTTGCCTGTGCACGTCAATCCCGATGCCGGCGATCAAAACGCGAGGGCACGGGCCTGCTTTACCCACGGCAATCTGCGGATTTCCTGCAGAACCGGTTGCGCCACTGCCTCGTCGACCTGGACCAGCGCAATCGCATCCGCGCCCCGGCTGCTGCGGCCGAGATTGAAATTCGCGATGTTCACCGAAGCATTGCCGAGGATGGTGCCCAGACGTCCGATAAAGCCGGGTTTGTCCTCATTGGTGACGTAGAGCATATGGGGCGCAAACTCGGCCTCCATATTGATGCCCTTCACCTGGATCAGCCGCGGCCGGCCATCCGAAAACACCGTGCCGGCGACGCTGCGCTCCATATCCGGCATGGTCAGCGACAGCTTGATGTAGCCTTCATAGGCGCCTTCCTGATCGCGGCGCACTTCGGACACGCGTATGCCACGCTCCTTCGCCACCAGCGGCGCATTCACCATGTTGACCTCGGACAGCGCGGGTTTGAGCAAACCGCACAATGCCGCCTGGGTGAGAGCGCGCGTGTTGAGGCCGGCGGCAGTTCCTTCATAGGTGATATCCACCGCCGCAATACTGGTTTCGGTGAGCTGCCCCGCAAATGCACCGAGATTCTGAGCGAGCGCGATCCAGGGTCCGACCTTCTTGGCTTCGTCGGCGGAAATCGACGGCATGTTGAGCGCATTCACGATCGCGCCGGTCAACAGGTAATCGGAGATCTGTTCGGCAACCTGCAGCGCGACATTTTCCTGTGCTTCGGAGGTGGACGCACCAAGATGCGGCGTTGCAATGAAATTCTCATTGCCGAAAAGCGGGCTGGCTTTTGCCGGTTCTTCGACGAAGACGTCGAATGCCGCGCCTGCCAGATGGCCGGAATCCAGTGCTGCCTTTACCGCATTCTCATCCACCAGACCGCCGCGTGCGCAGTTGATCAGCCGCGCACCCTTTTTCATTTTGGCAATCGCGCCGGCCGAAATGATGTTGCGGGTCTCGTTGGTCAGCGGCGTGTGGATGGAAATGAAATCGGCCCGTGCCAGCAATTCGTCGAGCTCCGCCTTTTCCACACCCAGATCGGCGGCGCGTTCGGGCGATAGATAGGGATCGTAAGCGAGCACCCGCATCTTCAGGCCCTTGGCGCGATCGGCGACAATGGCTCCGATATTGCCGCAGCCAATGACGCCGAGCGTCTTGCCAGTCACTTCGACGCCCATGAAGCGATTTTTTTCCCACTTGCCGGCGTGGGTCGACGCATTGGCTGTGGGGAGGTCGCGCGCCAACGACATCATCAGCGC
>JAGWSK010000523.1 GCA_028869355.1 Alphaproteobacteria bacterium
GGTTGATCGTCCGCGCCTTCAGCTCCGGTGGCTTATTCCATGGATAGACGCTGATATCGGCGTTCGGCGCCAGCGAAGCGATGTCGATCGCAACCTGGTACGCATGCGCAGCCGTATCGTCCGGCAGCACCAGCATCGGCGTCTGGCAGTTGCGGACGAAATCGCGCGACACGCTGGACACAAAATCCGGCCGGGCGCGGTACAGGTTGTGCAGGTACTGCCCGATTGTCTCCATCGGCACGTCTGGCCGGCGGCCGCGGAGTTCCTTGGCCCAGTCCAGACCGGAATTGTACATCACGTCCGGATTCTCCGGCCGGTGACCGATCGGCTGGCTCAAGATAGCTGCGACGACGCGGTCGGGCGCGCGCTCCATCAGCTTCAGCGCAAAGGAACCGCCGATGCAGTTGCCGAAGAAGGCGAACTGGCGAATGCCGAGGTGGTCCATCAGCCCCAATTGATCGTCGGCAAAAGCGTCCCATGGATTATTGACCGGAACCGGGCCGGTGGACTCACCATCCGTGGCATTGCGCTGGTCCATGGTGATGCAACGGAAGTCGCTCCCGAACTCCGCCATCGCGTTGATCACTGCGTTCCGCCAATTGATGATTCGTGAATTCAACCCTCCACCGGGCGTCACCAGGATCGGAAAGCCGGAGCCGGCCTCCTGATAGCGTATACGGACGTTCCCTTTTTCGTAGAATTTGAAATCCCCGTTTTCCCTGGCCTGCTCAGCGAATACGCGCGGTGCTGCGGCCGTTGCGGCAACCGCCACGCCTGTTGCCAGAATATTGCGTCTGATCGGATCCATTGCAGCCTCCCTTGGCACCGCCTTTGTAGCATATGCGTGGGCTGCCAGAGCAGGTTTCGACCGGATGGAACCTGCTCTAGCTGCGCCTCAGCGCGACCGAGGGGTGCAATCGTGCCGCCCGCTCGGCGGGCAGCAGGCCAAAAGCGATACCGAGAACGGTCGAACAGCCGAGCGCAATCAGCGCCATCGCCATGTCGAAGTTCACAGGCCAGCCCAGTGCCCATGCGATAACCCGTGTGGCGGCGTACCCGGCTGCAAGGCCCAGCAGGCCGCCGACGATGCACAGCAGAACCGCCTCCAGGAGGAACTGCTTGCGGATGTCCGCCGGACAGGCGCCGACAACAAGTCGAATCCCGATTTCATTGGTTCGTTCCGACACGGCAATGAGCATGATGTTCATGACCCCGATGCCGCCCACAAGGAGCGAAATTCCGGCAAGGGCGGAAACCAGCAGGGTGATCTGGCCATTGGTCCTGTCCTGGGTCTGGGCAACCTGGACCAGGTTTTGGACGCTAAAGTCATCAGCCTTGCCTGCAATGATCCTGTGGCGCTGCCGCAGCACCCGGCCGATCCAGGATTCCGCATCCTCGGTCGAGTCGGCTGAGGCGGTCTTCACCAAAATCGTATCGACGGCATCCGGATTGGCCCGCGCGCGGCCTATGGTGAAATATTTCGCGGATGACAATGGGATGAACATGACGTCATCCTGGTCTCGACCGGTGAAATCCTGGCCCTTCCCGGCGAGCACTCCAATCACGGCGTAGGAGGTCCGTCCGATGCGGACGAATTGGCGCAGCGCATCGCTATTGGGGAATAACTCGCGCGCGAGAGTCTTGCCGATGACGGCCACTTTTGCAGCCGAGGCAACCTGCACGGCACGGAACAACTGCCCTTCCGCCGGCGTCCAGGCGCGCGCCTCGAAAAAGTTCGATGTCACTCCGGCCACGAGAGTTGACCAGTTGGCGTTTCCGTGGGTGACGGTCTCTTGCTCGCCCACGAATGGCGCTGCGATCAGCACTTCCGGGATCTCCCGCGCAATCGCAACAGCATCGGCGGAGGTCAGCGAAAGACTGGTTCCTGCGCGCCGCCGGACGCCTCGCGTTTCTTGCGCGCCGGGCTGCACAAGCAGCAGGTTTGATCCGAGGGAGGCGATCTGTTTGGAGACTTCTGCGCGCGCACCCTCGGCCAACGCAACCACAGTCGACACGGCGGCGATCCCGATAATGATTCCGATCATCGCAAGGATGGATCGCATCAGGTGAGCGCGCAGTGCGCGGACGACGAACAGCCTGTAACTCAACGGCCGCATGGGACGGCCTCAGCGGAAATTCTGGACCGCTGCGATATCGCGGTCTCCGGGCCGGCAACGATTGTTCCATCGCGAAGCCTGATCGTTCGCTGCGCGTGCGCCGCCACTTCGGCGTCGTGAGTTACGAGGAGCACCGTCAAACCCGTGCGATGGAGGCGGGCAAACAGCGCAAGAATAATATCGCGCGTTGCGGTGTCCAGCGCGCCGGTAGGTTCGTCGGCGAGGAGCAGATCGGGATGATTGACGATGGCACGCGCTATGGCGACGCGCTGCTGCTCGCCGCCGGAAAGCTGAGCCGGAAAGTGACGAATCCGCCCGGCAAGCCCAACCTGTTCCAATGCGGCCCGCGCCAACGCGGCGGAGTCGCGCACCCGCTCGCGGCGATAGAACAGCGGCAGTCCAACATTCTCGAGCGCCGTCAAATCCGGCAACAGTTTGAAATCCTGAAAGACGAAACCGATGCGGCGGTTTCGCACTTCGGCGAGACGTCTCAGGGTGAGCTCGAAGACACTCTGCCCGTCAAGCAGATACTCCCCTCGCGATGGATGATCGAGCAGCCCAAGAATGGAGAGCAAGGTTGATTTTCCGGACCCCGATGGTCCCGTCACCGCAACGAATTCGCCACGGTCAATTTCCATCGATATCCGCGAGAGAGCCTGCACACTTTGGCCGCCCTGCCGATATTCCCTGGCGATGCCTTTAAATGTGACCAGCGGCTTCATGTGAATCTGAACGCCAATGCCCGACTACGAACTGCTTTGATAGCCGACCGCAATCCGGTCACCGGCTTTGACGGCGGAGGAGACGACCTGAGTGAGCGAATCACTCGTCGCGCCCAAAGCGACTGTGGCGGGATCCAGATGACCTGCGGTCCTGCGTACCCACACCATTCCCTTGCCGGGATTGAGCGTCGCCACGCCGGCTCCTCTGGGGCGAAAATTCAGCGCTGCATTCGGAATCACAAGTACGTTCCGCTGCTCCTCGATCGCAATTTTCGTATCTGCAGTCATTCCGGGAAACAGCAGCCCGCCCGGATTGGGCGCCGAGATCACGACGGTGTAGGTGACGACGTTCTGCACCATTTGCGGAGCCTTGCGGATTTCAAGCACACGTCCCTCGAAGGTGCGGCCCGGATAGGAGTCAACCGTGAACGAGGCCCGTTGGCTTTTTCTCACCGCGCCGATATCCGCCTCGCTGACGGCCGCAAACACGCGCATGTCCGACAGGTTGCGCGCGATTGTAAACAGCGTAGGCGCCTGCAGGGCCGAAGCGACGGTTTGGCCGAGTTCGACGCTGCGCAGGATAACAATGCCATCGATCGGTGATTTGATCATGGTCCGCTGCAGGTCGAGCCGGGCCCGCTCGAGGTTGGCACGAGCGACGGCAATTGCAGCCGTGTTGGCTTGCTCGCGCGCCTTCGCGGCCGAAAGCTCCGCCGCCATCGCGTCAGCGTTCGATTGCGCGCGCTCGGCTTCGAGCGTGGCAACACCGCCGGTTTTCGCCAGAGCGGTCTTGACCTGCAAATCGCGCAGCGCCTCCGCGTGGCGGGCATTTGCACCTTCGATGTTGGCCCTCGACTCGTCATATTGTGCCTGCGCCAGGGCAACACCGGCTTCCGCTTGCCGGACCGCCATTTCGAAGCTGGCGCTGTCGAGCGCTGCGAGCGGCTGGCCGGCGCGGACGATGGAATTGTGATCGGCGTACAGCTTGGTGATCTGGCCAGAGAGTTGTGAGCTGACTTCGACGGTATCGACCGCTTCGAGCGTTCCGGCTGCAGTCACGTTTTGCACGATGTCGCCCGGCGCAACAGTGACATAGCGCAAATCATCGCGGCGCTCCTGCCCTGGCGCCACAGTCCCCAACAGTGGATAGGCAAGAATGAGCGCCAGGACAGCCGCAGATATGCGCGTGACGAGTCTGCGAAAGCTGGAGGCCTGTGTGTCGAATCGCATTTTCCAGTCTCCTGCATGATTTGACGAGGGCTAGCGCGTGATCGACGCGGACCAGGCCGGGATCAGTTTTCCAAAATGGATCAAACGCGCGGGCTGCAGCCGCGCGCCTGAGTTCCTCCGTTGTCCCGGATTTGCCGCGTTCCAACGCTACGGCAGCTTGTGCAAGGCAGCCTGTGCGCAAGCGTTGTCGTATTGGGAGACGGCTTTGGGATTGGTCGCCGGGTTACCCGGGTTTCCGGCATATGTCTTGGTTACGTTCTGATTGAACGGGGAGCCATTCCCGGTGGTCGTCTTGGCGTTCGCACCGAGCGACGGAAAACTCGTCGGACCGCAGCTTGAAAGGACATTCGAACCCGTCTGTCCTGGCGCGGCTGTTGCTGCTCCCGGATTCTGATTGGGGCTGGGTACCAAATTATGGAGGTCGTTGGCGAAGGCCACTCCGGACAACAGCGTCAGCATGCAGGAGGTGATGGCAATGGACCCCTTCAAGCTCCTCATTCTACGTCTCCTCTATGTGGAATGGAGCCCAGTTGATGGGCGATGCGAAAGGGAGACGTCAATGATCCGTCCCTTATTCCGTAAAGCATCTGAATTTTTGATCGATGTTCCAAATTCGGACAAACGCGAATCCGGCAACGACAGCTTTCGCCGAAACTCTCTGGGCCGGAGCGAACTCCGGCCCATCTCATCTCGCTACGGCAGGTGCGAACGGTCCACCGCGGAGCCGCGCAGATACACCGCGTTGATGCGGCGCGTGTTCTTGATATCGTCCAGCGGATTGGCATCGAGTACGATAAAATCGGCGCTCTTGCCGGGTTCCAGCGTGCCCGCTTCATTGATACGAAGGAATTCGGCAGCGTTCTTCGTCGCGGCGACAATCACTTGTGATGGCGTCATCCCGGCCGCAACCATGTCCTCCATTTCGACATGCGGCGCCCAGGGAGTATTGCCGTCGGTGCCGAGCACGATTTTCACACCGGCCGCATTCAGCTTCGCAAGGTTGCGCGCCTGAATGCCATAAAAGGCTTGCGCCTTGGGATCGTCTTTGTTCTCGGCTTCCGCTTTTTGATACTCCGCAGGCGACAGGCTGGCTTTCAGCCATGTCAAATCCGTCCGGACGCCGCGCGGAGGCAGATTGGGATTGACGACCAGAAACGGACGTTGCCGGACCAAGGCCATGTATTCGTCGTCCACGTCGCGGTCGCGGACGCTGTGCGCGAAAGCATCGACTCCCGCCTTCAGCAGGCCCTTCGCATCCGCCAGCGTAAAGATATGAGCCGTGACGCGCAGGCCGTTCTTGTGCGCTTCGTCGATAATCGCGCCGTACATTTGTGGCGTCAGCTTCTGATATTTGTGGTCGCGGTCGTCGACCCAGATTTTCACGATATCGACTTTCTGGCCGGCGAGTTCGCGCACGGCGGCGCGGCCTTCGGCCTCCGTATTGATCCAGTACGGTGTGTCGTCGCGGCCCGGCTCGGGGCGCGTGATGCCGCGGCCGGCGGCGCGGAAGCGCGCGGCGCCCGGAATGTTCTCATAACGGATGGGCAGCACGTCGAATTTGTTCGTGCCCATGCTGTTCACCGCCGAGACGCCAAAATAGGCGCGCTGCTTCAAATCCCGGATGATGGCATCGCGCGTCTGGCTGATATGGATATGCGTGTCGATCAGCATCGGAATCACCGTCTTGCCGGCAAGATTGACGCGCGCTGCCCCGCTCGGCACCTGCACCGCCGCGCTCGGGCCGGCTTGCATGACGCGATCGCCGGTGACGACCAGCGCGCCATCATCGATCACTCGCCCATCTCCGACGATGATTCGCGCGCCCTCGAAGGCTGTCACCTGTGCGTTGGCGGGCGCGCCGCCGATCAATGCTACGATTGTTGCGAGAGCGAGCGTCGTGAGCCGCCGCATGGTTTCCTCCCTGTCAATACGGCCGCGAGTTTAGCGCATAATGTGATTGCGCGACATCGGACGTAGGGTTCGGTTATCGCGCCCCGGAGAGACTCCGTTGGTCATTCAGATAACCAGGGCTGAGCGTGCCTTTTGTTTTCGCGATCTCAAGCAGTGTCGGGTAGAACTGAACGAATGTCGTGTCCACCGCACCATGCCCGGAGTGGCACGAGTAGCAAGTCGCCGTCATGGGGACCAGCACGCCCGGGCTCTTCCCGTCGCCTGACGTGAAGAATGCCCATTTCCCGGAAAAACGCGCTTCATCTTTGACATGCATCTCCATGTTCAAAACCTGGGTCTGAAATTTTCCGCTTTTGCTGATCGTCCCCGCTGAGGCGGCGATCCGGTTTTCTTTCACAATCATGGTTTTGTCCGGCCATGTGCCGGTTCTCACGAACGCTCTGTAGGCTTCCGGATTGACAAATACATTGTCGAGGACCGACGGATTGTCTGTCCCGTCACTATAATTCAGGTCGAGGCTCGAGGTCAGGAACACCCATTCGCGGTAGTCCGGCGGAACGGCGAGCCGATTCTGGCCCTGATACGCCAACTGCTGCGCGACCGCCCCGGCGCAGGTCAGCACGCCCGCGAAAGAGGCAAAAAGAACAAAGCGCTTCATGCGAACGCCTCCCTCGCGACTTTATCGATTCGCTGATGCGCGAACCTTCAATGATTCATTTCGCGAGCGTCGGATTTACCCAGCCCGGCTGCATCACGTTCTGCGACGGCCGGAAACTCAAATAGTCCACGTGATCCGGAATGTCGGCCCAGCCGTGCACAACGCCAGGTGGGACGATCACCACATCTCCGACTTTCACGGCGACTTTCTTCACGCCATAGGCCACACCACCGCATGTCGGACCATTCGGACCTCCCTGAGCGTCCTGGGTGCTATGCCGGCCGTTGACGATGTAACCGTCGGTGAACATCGTTCCGCCGCCGGAGATGATGAGATAGCCTTCGGTCTGGAAATCGTGGGTGATGCCTCCCGGCGTTCCGCCCGGAGGAAGAGTCGCCATCGTGCGACCGCACGTCTGGGCCGGCGCCGCGGCTGCAGATGCCGGCGGCGGTGGTGTTCTCGTGGAGCCCCGATGAATAATCCCGAGCGCGAAATTCTCGTAGCCGAGGCCGACCACCTTCACGTTTTCGTCGCGGGTGCGTTGCGATTGTTCCGTTGCGCCGACTTTGTCTATCTCTTCCTTCATGATGTAGGTGGCGGTCGCCGGTGCTGTCGTCCCGGCAGCGATCGCTGCCAGCGGACTCAAGACCGTGGCAACCGCCAAAATTTTCACCGCCGCATTTCTCATGGCATCCCTCCCGGTGTTGGCGAGCTTCACATCGTCAGCGCGCTGACTCAGGCCTTGGTAGCGGTGGCAAGGCTATTGCATCGGCGATGCCTGATCCAGAGGTGGCGAGATGCGCCTGGCCATTTTGCGAAGAATCAGGGCCGCGCAGCGGCGGAGCACGCCGGCGGCCCTGCAGCGGGCCCGGGAGACGATGGCCCTTGCGCAACGGCGCAGGAACGCTACTGCAATTCGCTGACAACCGGCTTACGGTGTCCTGCGGCGGTTCGGCGCATCGGGTGCCGCGCGTTCGCCACTTCGTCGGCGTTCAAAGCGCCGTTTAGCGGGGCCGCATCGATATCTCATGCGTTTCAGATCGTCGCAGCGAATCGCCGAAGCGCCGGCGAACGGCAGACCCGGAGGAGAGCGGAATGCAAAAGCGGAAACTTGGAAAGAGCAATCTGGAAGTGTCGGCCATCGGCTACGGCTGCATGGGGCTTAACTTCGGTTATGGAACCTCGCTCGGCAAGGAAGACGCTGTTGCGCTCATCCGCGCCGCATTCGAGCGCGGCGTCACGTTTTTCGACACCGCGGAAGTCTATGGGCCGTTCACCAACGAAGAGATGGTCGGCGAGGCGTTGCGGCCGGTCCGCGACAAGGTCGTGATTGCGACCAAATTCGGTTTCAACATCGTCGATGGCAAACAGTCCGGTTTCAACAGCCGTCCCGAACACATCAAGAAGGTCGCTGACGAATCACTCGCGCGGCTGGGGATCGACGTGATCGACCTGTTCTACCAGCATCGCGTCGATCCGGATGTTCCGATTGAAGATGTTGCGGGTGCGGTGAAGGACCTGATCGGGCAGGGCAAGGTCAGGCATTTCGGACTTTCGGAGCCTGGCGCAGCCACCGTCCGGCGCGCCCACGCCGTCCAGCCGGTGACGGCGTTACAGAATGAATACTCCCTTTGGACACGCGAACCCGAGACGAACGGAA
>JAGWSK010000524.1 GCA_028869355.1 Alphaproteobacteria bacterium
ATGACAAACCCGCCGATTTGCGAGAACGGCAGGGTTTCGGCAGCCGAATCCCGAACCAGCCGCGCCCACACAAAGCTTCGCCAGCCTTTTGCAACTGATCCCGCAACCAGCAACCGCCATGCGGTCCCAAGCAGCGCAAATACAGCGACGGCATAGAAGCACACCAGCAAAAATCCGGAGAAGCCGATACGCAGAGCCGCGGCAAAAACCGCCGCATAGCCGGCGTGCCAAACCAGGTAACCGGCGGCCAGCAGACCGAGTACAGCAATGATCACGACTCTACGCTTCATACAGACTCAACAGAATCCCTGGCGGCGAAATCCGAAAAACCGCCCAGCATAATCCCCCGCTGCTGCGCCGCCGCCAACACCTGATGGTCCGTGAGCGCGCTGAATTCGTCGGCATAGCGATAGCCGGGCGCTGAACCCGGAAAGCCGCCGCGCAGGGCAGGGTGACAATAGATTTCAGAAGTTCCATCCGGCAAAGCGCCCAACAATCCCAGCAACCGATCCCTCGTCATGGCGCCGGACCAGCGGATACCGAATACGGAATCGGGCGCGAACAACCTGAACTCACGGACCTTACGCAGCAATCCACGCGCATTCCTGGCCAGCAGCCACTCCGGCGAGAGATGCGAAGCAGGCTCGACGCGACGCAGCACATCAGCCGGTTCCAGTGGAACGCGGACCGATTTGAGGCCGAAGTCGCGCCCAATCCGCAGCAGCAGTCGCCCGATCACCGGATGAACGTGAAAATGCTTGTGCGCATTGGCATGATCCAGCGCCAGCCCCGTGGAACGGAACGCTTCGAATTGTGCGGCGATTTCGGCCGCGAGTTGGCGCTGCGCCCGCGTATTCACCGCGAGGTTGAGTCCGGACAAAACCATGTTTGGGCGAAAACGGCCGGAAGGTTCGATGAGATCCGGCACCACATCTGCCGGAAGGGCCGGAACCCCATCCACCAGCACCAGATGCAAGCCGATACCAAGGCTCGGAAGGCGGCGCGCGCGGGCGATGGCATCGGCAGCGGCTGCGCCTGCGACCATCAGACTCGCGGCCGTCAGAACGCCGTTGCGATGGGCCCGTTCGATCGCTTCATTCACTTCCGGCGCGGCGCCGAAATCGTCCGCCGTGACGATCAGCTTTTTCAGGCGTGACTCCGCCGCGCCCTCAGGAAGTGGAAGAATTCCACGCCTTCGCGCAGTCGCCGCTTCATCATTTCCGGGCTCGCGACCATTTCGGCAACGATCGACGCGATCTTGGACGGCCGGAAATAGAAGCTTTTGTAAAACTCTTCGACCGAATGGAAAATCTGCGTGTGGCTGAGATGCGGGTAATGCAGCGGCGCGATCTGAACGCCGTCATCATCGATCAGATCGGCGCCCTCATACAGCCAGCCATTTTCCTGCGCCTGCCGGTACAGGAATGTCCCCGGATAGGGAGCCGCCAGCGAAACCTGGATGGTATGGGGATTGATCTCCCTGGCGAAATTCACCGTCTCCTGGATCGTCTCCGTGGTTTCACCGGGAAGCCCGAGAATGAAGGTGCCATGGATGACGATTCCGAGATCATGGCAATCTTTGGTGAATTGCCGCGCAACCTCGATGCGCATTCCCTTTTTGATGTTGTAGAGAATCTGCTGATTGCCGGATTCATAGCCGACCAGAAGCAGCCTAAGGCCGTTATCCTTGAGTACTTCGAGAGTCCTGCGCGGGACATTCGCCTTGGCATTGCACGACCAGGTTACGCCGATTTTCGCAAGTTCCTTCGCGATCGCTTCGGCGCGCGGCAGATTGTCAGTAAACGTATCATCATCGAAGAAGAATTCCCTGACTTGCGGAAATGCCTCCTTCGCCCATTTGATTTCCGCCGCCACGTCTTCCACCGAACGCACGCGGTAGCGGTGACCACCTACGGTCTGCGGCCAAAGGCAGAAGGTGCAACGCGATTTGCAGCCGCGGCCGGTATAAAATGAAACATATGGATGTTTCAGATAACCGATGAAGTAATTCTCGATTTTCAGATCGCGTTGGTAGACCGGTGTGACCCAGGGCAGATCGTCCATGTTCTCGATATTCGGCCGGTCTTCGTTGTGGACAATCGCGCCGAGTTCATTGCGGTATGACAAACCCTTGATGTCTTTCCACGGCACGCCATCCGCGGCTTCCTTGATCGTGAAGTCGAACTCGTTGCGCGCAACGAAATCCACCGCCGGGGCTTCCTTGAGACTCAGGTCTGCTTCGACCGCGACCTTGGCTCCGATCATTCCAATTTTGACGGATGGATTGAGGTCTTTGATCCGTTCCGCTGTTTTCGCGTCGGATTTGAAGGAAGGCGTCGAGGTGTGCATCACGATCAGATCGCGATCCTTCACATCGGAAACGATGTCGTCGAATTTCAGCCGGTGCGGCGGCGCATCGATGAGTTTGGAGCCTTTCACCAGCGCCGCGGGCTGCGCGAGCCAGGTCGGATACCAAAACGACCTGATTTCCCTGCGCGCCTGATAGCGTGAACCGGCTCCGCCATCGAAACCTTCGTAGGAGGGAGCCTGGAGAAACAGAGTGCGAAGCATTCTCTAATCCTGTGCGATTGCGCCGGCGGAACTAACGTGAAAGCGGGCGCCGCGCCAGTCGACCCGGCCGGCGAACAGCGCGCCGATGAATACCACGAAAGACAATAGATCGCGTACGGGCACAAGCCAAATCGGATCGCCGGTTCCAAAGCGGGCGTTAATGTGGAACGCAAGCCACACCCGCCCGGCAAATGCGCCGGCGAGGATTCCTACAGATACAGGCGTGAAAGCAAGCAAGAGGCAGCCGATCAGACTCAGCGGGATTGCGTGGGTGATGATACTCCCGGCAAAGCCCGACGGATTGACCAGCCGGATAGTTCGCGCCCATCGCAATTCGTGCCGGAACAGTTCCCGGGCTGTCATTTCGGCGCAGGAATGGCTGACAATCAGGGGCGGCACGGCCAATCTAAGCCCTCGCGACCGGACGGCACAGCCGATTTCGTAATCATCGGCCAGCCTGTCCGCAAAAGCCTGCAACCCGCCAATTTCGTCCAGCACGGTCCGCTTCAGCGCGATGGTCGAGCCAAAACAGGGGGAGGCGAATCCATGCGCGAGTGCGAACAAAACATCCGGCAAAAAATGCTGGTTGATTCCCATGGCCGACAGGCGGGGCCAAAGACCGGCCATAGCGGGACGGCCGGTGTAGCAGCATGTCACAGCTCCGGTTTCCTGAATCTG
>JAGWSK010000525.1 GCA_028869355.1 Alphaproteobacteria bacterium
ACCGATTGCCGTAGAGAGTACGCAGGTCAACTGCACTGAAGCGGGTAGTTGTAGCCACGCTCCCTGTCTGCCAAGGCCCTTTGCAATTCCCCGACGGTGCATAGCCGCACCGGTGCGATGCCGACCTGCGATTCACGGGAAACGTTCGTCTCCTTGGTCACACAGCCGGTCAGACACACGGCAAGAGCTGCAATTGCGATGAACGACGGACGCCAGTCGCGATCAGGGCGCGCGAAATCGAAGTACACGGACGAACTCCATCATAGGTTTCGCCCGATTCTCGCCAGACGAGGTTAATTTGATGCTAAGTGTTTCAATCGAAAGTCAACTGCTCACGCGATTCCGCGCCCTGAGAAGCTTTCCGGCGGCTGGCCTGACCGCCGGCGATCGTGCATTTGCAAAAGCGTCCGCTCAAATCCACGCGCGAACGCCTTCGCATCGAACAGCACCGCGCGATTGCGAATCATTTTGTCGCGGATCGCGGCAAGTTCCTCCGGCTGGCGCGCAAGCCGGATCGCCGTTTGTACATACCGTTCCGCCGAATGCGCGATCAGTTCCGCGATCTCCAACGACGTGAGCAGACTCTGCCCTGCCCGGCCCGACATGCTGGTCCCCGCCAGTGTCAGGACAGGAACGCCGGCTGAGATTGCGTCGATTGCCGTGACATGCGCATTGAACGGAGCCGTGTCGAGGAACAGGCCTGCCAAACCGGCCCGCGCGAGATGTTCGGAAAACGACGGGAGATGAGGCGCAAAAATCACCCGCTCCGGCGAAACACCTCGCTCTGCGGCTTCGCACCGAAGATTTACCTTCGCAGCAGCATTCGGTTCCCAAAGCCACAGCACGCTGCCCTCAACCGCCCGCAAAATCGCCATCCATGAGGCGAATGTTTCTGGCAGGATTTTGTAATTGGCGTTGAAACAGCAGAACACAAACCCACTTTCCGGGAGGCCGGCCGAATTGCGTGATGGCGCCGGCCCTGAAAATTCCGCATCACATCCGCCGGGCAAATAGCAGCGGGGCAGATACGCAATTTTTTCGGAGAAGAATGCCTGCTCACTTTCCGGAATAGCCATCCGGTCGGCGATGATATAGTCGATGAAGTCCGCTCCGGTGGTCGAGGGAAACCCGAGATAGCACACCTGTAACGGCGCGCATCGCGCCGCAAATATTCCCGGCCGGCATCCCCAGGTAATACCCATCAGGTCAATGGCAATATCGATCTCGCGCCGGCGCAGCAGTGCGGCGATTTCATGGTCGCTCCCGCCACGAACATCAACGAAATGCTCACATCCGGCAATGATGCGCCGGCGCATCTCGCTGCTGTCATCCGGACCGTAGGAAATTCCGAAACATTCGAATTTCTCCCGGTCATGATTTTGCAACAGCGGCAGGATCGATCCCGCGACCGGATGGTTGCGAAAATCACCAGAGACATAGGCGACCCGCAGCCTCTCGTGATCGTAGCTTCCGCGCCAGACCGGCGCCTCGTGAGTCGCATGGCGCGCCATCCACAATTGCGCGCATCTCAATTGGTCGGCCGGCGAACCGGAAATGAAAAGATTTCCAAAAGGAACGATTGCCGGTTTTCCTTCGGACAATAAATCTGAAATCCGCTGACGCTCTTCTTCCAGTCCCTGCCAGTCGCAACAATTCAATCGCGCGATAACAAGATTGCCGCGCGCATCGGGCAAATCCGGCTGAATTGCCAGCGCCTGGCTGTGATCGTGTGCCGCCTGCTCAAATTCGCCAAGCTCTGCCAGGGACATGCCCCGATTGTGCCAGGATGCGGCGCTGTCGGGCCGCAACTCGACAGCCCGCCCAAAAGACTGTGCGGCGAGCGCAAAGCGTTTGGTTTCGGCAAACGCCATACCGCGGTTGTGCCATGCCTCGCCGCTGCCGGGATAGAGCCTGAGGAATTCATCATAGGCGGCTATCGCAACATCAAAGCGGCCAAGCGCCAGCAACTTGTTTGCGTTCTGAAGTCTCGCCTCTGCGCTCTCGATCATCGCGGAATGGAAAAGCTGGCGGCCGGGAGACCGCTCCGCTTTCGCTCCCACATGATCTGATATGCCGCTTCGAGATGGCGCGCCGTGCGCCCGGTATCGAACAGCGCGCAGGCCTTTCGCGTCTCAGCCAATTTGCGTCGGATCCGCGCCAATGCCTCCTCATCGCGCGCGAGTTTCAGCGCCAAAGCCTCATATGCTTCGAGCGAACCGGTCACAAGTTCGGGCAACCCGGCCGCGTTAAGCAGACTCGCTGCCACCCGGCTCGCAAATGTTTGCCCGCGAACCGTCAGGACGGGCAATCCCACCCACAACGCATCGCTTCCCGTCGTGTGCGCATTGTAAGGGAGCGTATCGAGGAACAGGTCGGCATTGGTCTGCCGGGCCAGATGCGTCGCCGGATCGGTATGCTTCGCAAACACCAGCCGCTCCGGTTCGACGCCATGCGCCTCAGCCGCTGCGCGCAAGTTTTGCGCCGCGGAGGCATTGTCTTCCAGCAGCCACAGCACACTTCCGCTCACCGCATTCAGCAGCCGCATCCAGATGGCA
>JAGWSK010000526.1 GCA_028869355.1 Alphaproteobacteria bacterium
CCATCGTGATGCTGGAAAACGTCTACCGGCACATCGAGCTCGGCGAGGAACCCGAAGCCGCGGCCCGATACGGCGCCGCCGAAATCGGTTTCACAATTATTTCGATGAGTTTATCCCTGATAGCCGTGTTCATACCCGTCCTGCTGATGGGGGGGATCGTGGGCCGGCTTTTCCGCGAGTTCGCCGTCGTGATAACGCTGGCGATATTAATGTCCGGATTCACTTCGCTGACATTGTCGCCAATGATGTGCGCCATGTTTCTCAAGCGCAAGCAGGATGAGATTCACGGCCGGTTCTATTATTGGACCGAGGACTATTACCAATGGGCGGTCCGGCACTACGACCGCGGGCTTACGTGGGTGCTCGAAAACCAGTTCGTGACACTGATAGTTTTGCTTGTGACGGTGGCAATTACAGTATTTCTGTATATCCAGATACCAAAGGGATTTTTTCCGGAACAGGATACCGGGTTCCTTCAGGGCACAACCGATGCGGCCGAGGATATTTCCTTCCCGGCCATGATCGAGCTCCAGCGCAAAGTGGCGGCCGTCGTGGCGCGCGACCCGGACATCCAGGCCTTCGCTGATTCCGTGGGCGGCTCGAGCATAAACAGGGGGCGGTTTTTCATCAGCCTGAAACCACTCTCCGAACGCAGTTCGACGGCCCAACAGATCGTCGCAAGACTGCGGCGGGAAACGTCGCATATTCCGGGGATTTCACTGCTCCTGCTGGCGCAGCAGGACGTCAATGTCGGCGGGCGCCTGTCAGCGACACAGTATCAGTACACTTTGCAGGATCAGAACCTCGACGAGCTCGACACCTGGGCGCCGCGGATTCTGGCGAAATTCCAGAGCATGCCGCAACTGGCCGATGTTGCGAGCGATCAGCAGACCAATGCACGGGCGCTGACGCTGACCATTGACCGCACAAACGCCGCGCGGTTTGGAATCCAGCCGCAACTGATTGATGACACGCTTTATGACGCTGTGGGACAGAGGCAAGTCAACGCGTTCTACACCCAGGCGGGGCAATATCGCGTGGTCATGGAGATCGATCCGGCGTTGCAGGGTGATCCGGCGACGCTGAACAAGATTTACATCAGATCTCCCGTGACCGGCGGCCCCATACCGCTGTCCACATTTGCACATTACGACACATCAAAGCCTGCTGATCTCTCGATCAACCATCAGGGGCAATTCCCGGCAGTTACGCTGAGCTTCAATCTTCCGCCCGGGGTGTCGCTCGGTGACGCTGTGACTGCAATCGATAACGCAATTGCAGGCATGGGTTTGCCTGCCGGCCTGTCCGGGTCGTTTCAGGGTACCGCGCAGGCATTCCAGCAATCGCTGAGCAGCGAACCCATGCTCGTGGCGGCTGCGATCATCGTCATCTACCTGATTCTGGGCATGCTCTATGAGAGCTACATTCACCCCCTGACGATCCTGTCCACCCTGCCGTCCGCCGGATTGGGCGCGCTGCTCCTTTTGCTGGTGCTGCAGTATGAGCTGACAATCATTGCGCTGATCGGGATCATCCTGCTGATCGGCATTGTGAAGAAGAACGGTATCATGATGGTCGATTTCGCGCTGGAAGCGGAGCGCCACCAGGGATTGACACCACGGGAATCGATTCATCAGGCGGCGCTCGTGCGTTTCCGCCCGATCATGATGACCACCTTTGCCGCATTGCTCGGCGCCGTGCCCCTCGCCATCGGGTTCGGTGTCGGCTCCGAACTGAGGCGTCCGCTCGGCATCGCAATCGTCGGCGGCCTCATACTCAGCCAAACGTTGACGCTGTTCACGACGCCGGTGGTGTATCTGTACATGGACCGGGCGAACAACAGGCTCAACCGTTGGCGCGCACGCCTGTCGGAGCGGTTGCATCGCCGTCCCAGCCGCAGCGCACCGTAAGGGTCCAGACCGGTTAAGCCGCGCGAGGCACCAGTTGCCGTCCGGCCAGCGACTCAAGGATCCGTAGGGGCGCCTTGCTCTCGTCGGCCATGGCTGCAACCGGCAGGTAGAATGTCTGCTCGAACAGATGCTGGCCTGACAGCGCCGCGTGGGACACCGTATCCGTATACACGATCCATGTCGAGCCGGGTGGAAAATTAAAATCAGTATAATGAACAGTTTTCTGGTAGTGCTTCGCACGCTTCA
>JAGWSK010000527.1 GCA_028869355.1 Alphaproteobacteria bacterium
AGTTGCGGTCGGTCAGCAGCATGGTGATGCCGCCGGCAAGCACCGGCAGCGACAGCACCAGGAGGAACGCCGTCACCAGCACCGACCACACGAACAGCGGCATCTTATGAAGCGTCATGCCGGGAGCGCGCATGTTGAAGATCGTGGTGATGAAATTGATGGAACTGAGGATCGACGATGCCCCTGCGACGTGCAGCGAGAAAATCGCCAGGTCCATGGCCGGCCCGGGCGAACCATAGGTCGAAAGCGGAGCGTAGATCGTCCAGCCGCCGCCGACGCCCTGCCCGCCCGAATCGCCTTCTACGAACATCGACAGAATCAGCAGCGCAAAGGAGAACGGCAGCAGCCAGAAGGAAATATTGTTCAAGCGCGGAAACGCCATGTCCGGCGCGCCTATCATCAGCGGCGTGAGCCAGTTGCCGAAGCCGCCAATCATCGCCGGCATGATCATAAAGAAGATCATGATCAGCGCGTGGCCGGTGACGAACACGTTATAGGTGTGCGCTTCGCTGAACACCTGCAGGCCCGGATACATCAGTTCGGCGCGGATCGCCATCGAGAATGCGCCGCCGATCAAACCCGCGATGATCGCGAAGATGAGATACATCGTCCCGATGTCTTTGTGGTTGGTCGAATAGGCCCAACGCCGCCATCCTGTCGGACGATGGTCGTGCCCCGCATGCGCCTGTGCAGTGTGAACCTGTGCCATCGATTCCTCGCTTCTCTACTGCTCTGCCGCGACACGGGTCGGCGCGCCGGCGGAGGCAAATTTGGTCTTGGCCTGTTGCGCCCACATATCGAAATCGGCCTGACTCACCACGTCCACCGTGATCGGCATGAATGCATGGTTGGCGCCGCACAATTCCGAACATTCCCCGTAATAGGTTCCGATCGTGTCGGCTTTGAACCAGGTCGCGTTAATGCGGCCGGGTACGGCGTCCATTTTCACGCCAAACGCCGGTATCGCCCAGGAATGGATGACATCCGCGCCTGTCGTCAGAACTCTGACGATCTTGCCGACCGGAACAACCACATGATTGGTCGTGCCGAGCAGACGTGGCGGACCATTGGGCACCGCAGGCGCCGAACGCCGGTCCGGGATGCGCAGTGCATCGAACTGGAAATTGCCGTTATCGGGATATTGGTAGGTCCAATACCACTGCTTGCCGATCGCCTTGATCGTCAGGTCGGGCTTGGGAATCACGTCCTCGAAATACAGCAGGCGAAACGACGGGATGGCGATCGCCACCAGGATCAGCACCGGCACGATGGTCCACAGCACTTCCAGAGTCGTGTTGTGGGTCGTGGCCGAGGGCGTGGGATTGGCGGTCGCGTTGAACCGAATCATGATCCAGACCAGCAGCCCTCCGACAAACAGGCTGATGAAACTGATGATGTAGAGCACGAATGTGTGCAGGCCGATGATGTCCCGCATCCGATCAGCCCCCGCCGGCTGCAACCCAAGTTGCCAGGGCGTCGGTTGTCCGAGCAGCGTCTGCGCGACGGCGGCCACCGGCAGCATCACTGCCACCAACGTCGCGAACGATGCAAACCTGCGGATCATAAGCCCCTCCTTTTGCACTGCGGGCGCCGGCTGCCGGCCTGCAGGTCCGCGTGTGTCAGGCCGCGATTTAGGGTGCTTAAGGAACCCAAGTCATTGCGACGTGATGCCACGCGGTTCGTTTCTGAGGAAGCGGAATCGCCAAATTGTTGCGGCGCTTGCGTGACGAATCGCCACCCCCTTCCTATATAGACTGAACCAACCCTCGCGAGCGCCCGCCAATGACCAGCCCCGACAACCTGTTTTTCAGCCAAACCGGCATGCAGCGGAACCGTGTCCAATCGCTTGTGGACAACGCCCTGAAGGGAGCCGATGACGGCGAGCTCTTCCTCGAATATCGCCAGACCGAGAGTTTTTCTTTTGACGATAACCGACTGAAAGCAGCGACCTACGACACCAGCCAGGGCTTTGGCCTTCGTGCGGTCGCAGGCGAAGCCACCGGCTACGCACACGCCTCCGAACTGTCCGAAGCTGCCATTGCCCGGGCGGCCGATGCGGTCAGCGTGGTCAAACTTGGCCATTCCGGCGTGCTCGCAGGTGGTCCGGCGCGCTCAAACATCCATCTCTACACCGACGACAGCCCGCTCGATTCGGCGCCCTTCGAAGCCAAAGTGAAGCTGATGGGTGAAATCGATGCCTATGCGCGGTCCAGGGATCCGCGCGTAAAGCAGGTTTCCTGTTCGCTCGCCGGCGAATGGCAGGTCGTGGAAATCATCCGGCCAGGTGGTGAAACCTATCGCGACGTGCGGCCACTGGTTCGGGTGTCGGTCCATATTGTTGTCGAAGAGAATGGGCGGCAGGAGACCGGCTATTACGGCGGCGGCGGCCGCAGGGCCTATACGGATTATATCGACCCTTCCTATTGGAAAGCGGGCGTGGATGAGGCATTGCGCAGCGCGCTGGTGAACTTGCAGTCCGTGCCGGCGCCTGCGGGCGAAATGACCGTCGTGCTCGGCCCCGGCTGGCCCGGCATTCTGTTGCACGAGGCCGTCGGACACGGGTTGGAAGGCGATTTCAACCGCAAAAAGACCTCGGCCTTTGCCGGACTGTTGGGCCAGCGTGTGGCTGCGCCGGGCGTCACAGTCGTGGACGATGGAACTATTGCCGAGCGTCGGGGATCCCTGAGCATCGACGACGAGGGTACCCCGACCTCCTCCACAGTGCTGATCAAGAACGGAGTTCTCAAAGGCTATATGCAGGACCGCATGAATGCCCGGCTCATGGGCATGACGCCGACCGGAAACGGGCGCCGCGAATCCTTTGCGAGTCCGATCATGCCGCGCATGACCAACACCTACATGCTGGCCGGCAAACATACGCCAGAGGAAATCCTCGCCTCGGTCAAGGACGGCATCTACGCCGTGCAATTCGGCGGCGGCCAGGTCGACATCACCAGCGGAAAATTCGTGTTTTCCTGCACCGAGGCCTATCGCATCCGTGATGGCAAAGTCGGCGAACCGATCAAGGGGGCAACCCTGATCGGCAATGGACCGGACGCAATGACGCGCGTCTCCATGATCGGGAACGACATGAAGCTCGACAGCGGTATCGGGACCTGCGGGAAAAATGGCCAAAGCGTGCCGGTTGGGGTCGGCCAGCCAACCCTCCGAATCGACGCTCTGACGGTCGGCGGCACCGCGGCATAATCAACGCCATCGGCTTCCCTTCCCGGGACGCGGGAACGGGGCCGCTCACCCCGGCGTTTCCGAGGACAAGATGGCCGAACGGCAGTTGCACGTCCTTGATCAGCGTCCGGCCGATGCATCGAGCCGGGAATTGATCCGCCTGCTCGGACGCCAACTCGGAGAAGTGATTCGCGAACAGCTTGGACAGGCCGCGTTCGACCGCGTCGAGGGACTTCGCCGTCACGTCGTTAATGAGCACAGGCAGGGTCGTTCAGCGGTATCGCAGATTCGCCGTCTTGGTTACCTGTCGAACCGCGATCTGGTCGTATTGATCCGCGCTTTCGCGATTTTTTCTCAGCTCGCCAATATCGCCGACGATTACGCCATCCGCGGCGAAGCCGCCGCCGCCGATCAGGGGCCACTCGACGACATTGCGCAGCGGCCGGATATGAACCCCGAACAGGCTTATGAATATCTCGCGGGCACGCTGCTCTCGCCGGTGATCACGGCGCATCCGACGGAAGTACGCCGCCAGAGCATCATCGAGCGTGAATCCGCAATCGCGGAATTGCTGCCGTTGCATCAGGATTACGCATCCAGCAAAACCCGTCAGGCGGAAATCGAAACGCGGCTGAAGCGCGAAATCCGGACGCTGTGGCAGACCCGGATGTTGCGCCCCGAACGCATTCACGTCACCGACGAGATCAATAACGCGGCGGCCATTCTCGGCCGCACTTTTACGACCCAACTTCCGGCCGTGAAGCGCAAGATTGCCGGCATATTCGGCGTTCAGGGCCAGTTGCCGGCAATATTGCAGGTGGGTTCCTGGGTCGGCGGCGACCGCGATGGCAATCCCTTCGTTTCGGCGGCGAGTCTGGAATATGCGGTCCGCCGCTTTTCGTCGATTTTGTTCGATCACTATCTCGAACAGCTCCATCTGCTGGGCCGCGAATTATCGCTTTCGGATGAATTCGTGCCGGTCACCAAGGCGCTAAATGCACTTGCGGCAAAAAATCCGGGGACCTCTCCCCAGAAGGCGGATGAGCCGTATCGCCGCGCCCTCACCCACATCCATGGCCGTCTTTCCGCAACCCGCCATGTGCTGCTTGGCACAGGAGACAAACCGCGCGAGGGCGACCAACCCTACAACCGGCCACAGGAATTTGCCGGCGATCTCGCGACGATCGCGCTCTCGCTGACCGAGAACGGCAGTGCCGATCTTGCCGCGGGCCGGGTCGGAGAGTTGCGCGACGCTGTGCAAAGTTTCGGCTTCCATCTTGCCGTGATGGATTTGCGGCAAAACTCCGCGGTCCATGAACGCGCGGTGGTGGAATTGCTGCGCGAGGCGGGCGTCAGCGCGAATTACGCGGCGCTGCCGGAAGCTGAACGCATCGAGCTTCTGGTGCGCGAATTATCGAGCACCCGCGTCTTGCGCACGCCTTACCGCCGCTACTCGGACGAGACCGCGCGCGAACTCGACATCGCCGCAATGGCGGCTTCACTACGCTCACGCTTTGGCGAAGGCACCGTCGCGAATTACGTCATCTCGATGGCCAGGAACGTGTCCGACCTGCTCGAAACCTGCATTCTGATGAAAGAGGCCGGGCTGTTTGTTCCGGGCGCAAAACCGCAGCCGGCACTCCGGGTCATTCCGCTGTTCGAAACGATCAACGACTTGCGCAATTGCCCGAGCGTCATGCGGCAATATTTTTCGCTGCCGCTCGGCCGCGCCATGCTCGCGGCGCAGAACAATCTTCAGGAAGTGATGATCGGCTATTCCGACAGCAACAAGGATGGCGGTTACGTCACTTCCAATTACGAAATCCGCAGTGCCATTCGCGCGCTTCTGGCGGTGGCAAAAGAACACGGAATTTCCCTGCGCTTCTTCCACGGCCGCGGAGGAACCGTCGGGCGCGGCGGCGGGCCGAGTTTCGAGGCCACCCGCGCGCTTCCCGAAGGCGCAGTCGCGGCCGGAATGCGCGTCACTGAACAGGGCGAAGTCGTCGCCAGCAAATATGGCAATCCGGATGTCGGCCGCCGTACTCTGGAGCGCATGGTGGCGGCCGCATTGCTCGCCGACATCGCGCCCGAACCCGATGCCGCGGATGGCGAACTGGCCGAAGTGTTTGCCGCGTTCAGCGGCGCGGCTTATCGCAGTTATCGCGCGCTTGTTTATGAGACCAATGGTTTTGACACGTATTTCCGGCAGTCCACGCCACTGCCCGAGATTTCCAACCTGAAGGTCGGCAGCCGTCCTGCCTCGCGCACCACTTCGACGCGTATCGAGGATTTGCGCGCCATTCCATGGGTATTCAGCTGGTCACAATCGCGCACCATGCTGCCCGGCTGGTATGGATTCGGTTCCGCGGCCGCCGCGATGCAAAAGGCCGGACGGTCCGACGCGCTGAACCAGCTTTACCGGCGCTCCCCATTCTTCCGCACGGTTGTGTCAAATCTCGAAATGGTTCTCGCCAAATCCAATCTCGACATCGGCCGGCGCTATGCCGAACTGGTCGAGGACCGCGCGCTCGGCGATTCTGTGTTCGACCGCATTACCAAAGAGTGGTCGGCTACCAAAGATGCCGTGCTGGCGCTGACCGGGGAGAAACAGTTTCTCGAATCCAATCCCGCTCTGGCCGAATCTATTCGACTCCGCCTGCCCTATATTGACGCGTTGAATTTGCTGCAGCTCGAATTGTTGCGCCGCCGCCGTTCCGGCGCCGAAGACGACGAGACCTTGCGCGCCATCCACATGTCCATCAACGGCATCTCCGCCGGCCTTCGCAATAGCGGGTGAAAAGACAAGCGAGGGAAGAGGAGCGAGAAGCGAGATCGCTTGAAAACACGCCGGCCGCATCCCTCGGGCTAAAATCGCCTTCGGGGAACTGAAGCGGCGCTCAGCCATTTCGCGCTTCTCGCTCCTCGCTTGTCCCTTCTCTCTTCCCTACAATCCTCGCATGACTGAATATTGGTTTCGCCCCAAACACCGAGGCATTGGCATCGGCATACCGATGAGCTGGAAAGGCTGGGCGCTGTACATTGCCTATCTCGGCGTGATCATTGCGATTCCATCCGCATTCCAGTCGGCCCTTGGTTATCCCGGCACGGTGTGGCTTCGCATCATTGCCATCGTGCTGGTGTCCATTCCATTCTTCTGGATCGCGTGGAAAAAGACCAAAGGCGGCTGGCACTGGCGCAAGGGCGACGAGGCGACGGATGACGGCGACAGGCCTTGAACTGTATCACGGGCTGCCTTCGACCTGTTCGAAGAAAGTCCGGCTGGTGCTGTACGAAAAGCAGTTGCCGTTCAAAAGCCATCTCATGGATCTGCGCAAATTCGAGCAGCACGCGCCGAACTATCTCAAACTGAATCCCAACGGCGTTGTCCCGACACTTGTTCATGACGGCCGCGTGGTTACGGAATCTTCGGTGATCATGGAATATCTCGAAGATGCCTTTCCGCAACCGCAGCTTCGTCCCCGTGATGCTTATGCGATTGCACGCATGCGCCTGTGGCTCAAATTCTCCGACGATGTCGCCTATCCGGCGGTTTATGCGCCGACCTGGATGATTCTCAATCGCGATGCCATGAAGAACTTATCGGCGAAAGAACGCGAGCAGGTGTTGTCCCGGATTCCGCAGGAGGACCGCCGCAAACGCTGGGCCGACGTGAGCACGCGCGGCTTCTCCGAAGAAGTGCTGACGGGCGCGGTTGAGAAGATGCGCGGCTGCCTTGCCCGCTGCAATGACACACTCGCCGCCTCACTTTGGCTCGCCGGCGACAGCCTGACGCTTGCCGATTACGCAGTGCTGCCGTTTATCGACCGCATTCACAATTTGCGCCCGGAATTCTTTTCTGCTGCTGCATATCGGCATGTCGAGGACTGGTACGCGCGCCTGAAAAATCGCCCGGCCTTCTCAAAAGCGCTGGACTTCAAGGATGATCCCCGCGTGCCCGAAATGATCAATATCTGAAACAATTCATGCGCGGCAGCGCATTTTATGCGCGACATCTGCTAATCTGAAGATGAGTCTGTGACCGCCAGAACCGCGGAACGTAAATGTTCAAACGGCTGCGTTCATTAATTCTCGTCGCCGTCGCCACCTTGTGGTCTGGCGCCACGGGCCCGGCCTCTGCGGCTTCGGATACTGCACTCGCATTACGTGGTTTGGAGCGTTTCGAGATCGTCATTGAAGACGTCAATCAAAGCGCAGCGCAATGCGGCATTGGCCGCGAGAGTCTCGAAACATCACTGCGGTCCATCGTTGGCCAGAGCCGAATGATCCTGGTCAATGCCGCTCCGGACGCCACCATTTATCTGAATGTGAGCGTGTTGACCGACTGCACGGCGCGCGTAACGCTGGAGGTATTCACCGGCGTTACAGTGGAGAAGACGGGGCAACGCACGGTGGCCACGATCTGGAACGACGGGATTCTGGGCCGTGGAGCAGACCCGGCGGCGCAGGTTGATGCCATTATAAACGAGTTGGGCAAGGGCTTGGTGAACGACTGGACGACCGCCAACCCGGGACCGAATTAAACCGCCTCACAAAAAATTATACGCTTCGAACAATCGACTGAGATCGCCACCCCATTCCCCGCGATACAGGTCCAGCAGTTCCTCGGCCCGCGTCTGTCTGCGTGACACGAGTTCGGACAGCGGCTGCAAAAAACCTTCTTCCGACGATCCGCTCGAATCCAGCATCGCGCGCGCACGCAGTCCGTGCGCTGCGATGTCCAGCATCTGACGCGCGAGTTCCAGAACCGTGGTGTTGCGGACCGGCGTCGCGAAGGCGAGCCTCGGCACCGATGCCCTCATGGATTCCCGTTCTTCGGCGGTCCAGTCCTTGACCAGATCCCATGCCGCATCCAGCGCCGTTCCGTCATAAAGGATTCCGGCCCACAGCGCCGGCAGTCCGCAAATCCGCCGCCAGGTTCCGCCATCGGCGCCACGCACTTCCAGAAACGACTTGATCCGGGCCTCGGGAAAAATCGTCGTCAGATGATCGGCCCAGTCGGAAATATGCGGTTCGATCCCTTTCAGCTCGGGGATTTTGCCGGACAGGAAATCGCGAAAGGACTTTCCCGCGACATCGATATAGCGGCCGTCGCGGTAGATGAAATACATCGGGACATCGAGCGCATAGTCGACGTAACGCTCGAATCCGAACCCGCTCTCGAAAACGAACGGCAGCATGCCGGCGCGCTGATTATCGACATCGGTCCAGATCTGGCTGCGATAGGACTTGAACCCGTTGGGCTTGCCTTCGCGGAACGGGGAATTGGCGAAGAGCGCGGTCGCCACCGGCTGCAACGCCAGTGCTACGCGAAATTTTTTCACCATGTCGGCCTCTGAGCCGAAATCAAAATTCGACTGCACGGTGCAGGTCCGGAACATCATCTCCAGACCGTATCCACCGACTTTTGGCATATAGCGGCGCATGATCCCGTAGCGCCCCTTCGGCATCACCGGCACATCCGAGAGGCTCCAGGTCGGCGCGAATCCGATGCCGAGACAGCCGGCGCCGATTTCGGCACAGACTTCGCGGACCTGATTGCGATGCGTGTTCACTTCGACGCAGGTCTCATGGACGCTGCGCAATGTCGCCCCGGAAAGCTCAAACTGTCCACCCGGTTCGAGGCTCACGGTCGCGCCGTTCTGCACCAGCCCGATGATGTTTTCGCCCTCGAGCACCGGCTGCCAGCCAAAGCGCTGCATCCCTTCCAGCAATGCCTTGATGCTGCACGCACCGTGATAGGGCAGCGGCTTATGATCGCGCAGCGAATAGACGAATTTCTCGTGCTCCGTGCCGATGCGCCATTGCTCACGCGGCTTGGAACCCGCGGCGATATAGGCCACGAGATCGGCACGCGATGCGATAGGCCGGCCGCCGGATTGCGGGATCGACATCCAGATGTCCCTGGCTTGTGGTTTTGGATTCTAAGTCTGCAGACCGATTTGAAACTAGAGACCGATCTTGTGAGTTACAAGCGGGAGGAACTCGAGTTAATGCCAATCGCCGAGAACCGCCTGCCATACCGCGAGCGCAGCCAGAGCCGCTGTGTCGGCGCGCATGACGCGTGGTCCGAGGGTGACGGGAACTACAGAGGCATGGGCGCGAATGCGATCGCGCTCGGAGGGCGCAAATCCGCCTTCCGGACCGGTCAGTAC
>JAGWSK010000052.1 GCA_028869355.1 Alphaproteobacteria bacterium
ATCGTCCCAGATAACCCGTCCTTTATCGGGCAGAGTGCTTAAGCCCGAGTTACAGCCAGAGCACAAATCTGTGGGACTTGCTGAACCCGGCGCCAAGGGCAATCGGCTGGGCGGCAGGGAACCGCGCATTGAGCGACGACTGAAAGCACCTGTTAACCAATTTACGTTAAAGTGGTTAACCGGGTGATCGGGGAAGCCGATCAATCGCGGGCCAGGGGACGAAGAAATGCGCGTGCTTTTGATTGAAGATGACAGCGCTGTTGCTCGGAGCATCGAACTGATGCTGCGCTCCGAGGGATTTAATGTTTATGCGACCGATCTTGGCGAGGAAGGCATCGACCTCGGCAAACTCTATGATTACGACGTCATCGTGCTGGATCTGCAACTGCCCGATATGAGCGGTTTCGAGGTTTTGCGCAACCTGCGCACGTCGAAGGTCCGCACGCCGGTCCTGATTCTTTCAGGTAACGCCATCATCGAAGCCAAGGTTAAAGCTTTGGGCTTCGGCGCCGACGATTACATGACCAAGCCGTTCCACAAGGATGAACTGGTTGCCCGTATCCAGGCCGTTGTGCGGCGGTCAAAGGGCCATTCGCAATCTGTGATCATTACCGGGCAGCTCGCGCTCAATCTCGACGAGAAAATCGTCGAAGCCAACGGCACCCGACTGCACTTGACCGGCAAAGAATACCAGATGCTGGAACTGCTCTGCCTGCGCAAAGGCACGACTTTGACCAAGGAAATGTTCCTCAATCATCTCTACGGCGGAATGGAGGAACCGGAGCTCAAGATCATCGACGTGTTTATCTGCAAACTGCGGAAGAAAATTGCCGACGCCTGCGGTGGACAGCACTACATCGAGACTGTGTGGGGTCGCGGATATGTCATGCGCGATCCGGACGAAAAGGTCGCCGCGTAAAAGGCAGCCACGAACGAGAATGGCCGGTGCGGGTAGCCGCGCCGGCCATTCGCATTTCCAGGCCCTCGCAAATTGTTCAGGCGGCGAGTCCGACTTTGGCAAATTTGGCGCGCAGCGAGCGGGCGTCGAACGGTTTCAGCAGATAGGTATTGGCGCCTGCAGCACCAGCCTCGGTGATCTGCTGCATGTTTTTTTCCACCACGCAGATCACGATGACCGGCTTTGCACCGTGGGGCGCGCGACGTACTTCGGTCATGAAAGAGATCGCGCCGTTTTCCGGCAAATCCGCGTCGAGCAGAATCACATCGGGCATGGACCCGCGGCAATAATCCAGGGCGTCCAAGGCATTGCCGGCTTCCGCAACGGCGAAATCAAGTTCTTCTACCAGAAAACCCGCGACCTTTCGGACCAGCGGGCTGTCGTCGACAACCAGACAAGACCGCATCAAAAGTAAATCCGGTTTGCGCAAATGCACGATGCTTTAAATTGGTAAACAGACATTAAATTTTTTGGAATCACTCGGCCGAAAGACGAACTTCTCCCATCGCCGCCACTGCCGACAATCGCGCACCGACGTGTTGCGCGAGCCGCGCTGTCAGATATGGCTGAATCGAACGGCCATCCAGACCAGCCGTTATTTCGCCCGCGAGCGCCCGTTCAGTCTCGGGTGAGAGGCGTACTATGGGCCCGCGGCCGACGACGCTAAACCGGGGTTCCCTGGACCCTTCGGGACGTTGCACCGTCACCGTGCCGCCCCGCGGAAGGCAGTCGGTGACCAGCATGACCGAGTTCATCAACAACTTTGCCCAGTCTTTTGCCCAGTACACGGATTCCAGATTCCACGCGAGCTGGATACGCCCACCATTCAACAGACCCGAGACAATGCGGCCGACCTCTGCGAGGTCAAGTTCGGCTCCGGCTGAGCCGGCAGCGCCAAATGCCAGCCGCGCAAATTGCAAGCGTGCCGATGCCTGCTCAGCACTGGCAGCCACCAGCCGCAGCGCATCTGCGCGCATGGCGACGTCGTTCTCATCCTCCAGCACTTCCAGACCGTTGACCACCGCCCCGACCGGGCTCACAAGGTCGTGGCAGAGCCGGGATACAAGCAGAGCGGCGATATCAATGTCGTCCATGAGAGAAACCCTGCCCTGGAACATGGCCAACCCGAATCATGGTTTTCAAAATATGACTCTGGCCGCCTTGTCGTTAATGATTATTTAAAATGTTGCGACGTGAATGAGCGAATTGCCTTCGGTGTTTGCCTCCGCGCTGGCGGAAATCGCGCAGGACGCCGCAAAACTGGTGCTGCAGTATTCCGGGAAAGCCGCGCAGGTCCGCCGCAAATCTGATGCATCGCCTGTGACAGCGGCCGATGAGGCCGCAGAAGCTCTGATCCTTTCCCGCCTCAATGTGCTTGCGCCCGATGTGCCGGTCATTGCCGAAGAACAGATGGCAAGACAGGCTGTAGACACACCCGGCCGGCGATTTTTCCTCGTCGATCCATTGGATGGAACCGAGGACTTCATCAGCGGCGGTGAAGAATTCACGGTCAATATTGCGCTCATCGATGGTGGCGTTGCGGTTTGCGGCGCACTGACGGCACCCGCCAGGCATCGTGCGTTCGTGGGGGAAAAAGGTAAAGGGGCTTGGGAAATCAGCGAAGCAGGCGGAGCCCTCCGCACGATCCGTGCGCGCCGGCCGCCAGCCGACGGAATGACGGTGCTGGTCAGCCGCAACCATGGGACAAGCGAGGCGCAGCTCTATGCCGGCGAACCCATTGCGCGCGTTCAGCCGATGTCGTCGTCATTGAAATTTGCCATCCTTGCGGCGGGTGAAGCCGATTTGTACCCGCGCCCGGGCCCGACAATGGAATGGGACACCGCCGCAGGCCAAGCCATTCTGGAGGCGGCAGGCGGCCAGGTATTGTCTGCGTCTGGGAAGATGTTTCGTTACGGAAAACCCGGTTTCAGGAATGGCGGCTTCATCGCACGCGGCTTGAACTAACGATCGTAACCCTTGCGGTTGGACCAGAAAACCAACGCCATCAACCCGCCGCCGACCAACATCGAGAACACCGCACCGAGCACAAGTGCAATGCGGCCACTCTCATCCACGGCAGCATCGGTCAGATTCCAGCCCCAGAAGGCGAACCAAATGGCAAGCCCCAGCAAAACGCCCATGGCCGCAATCGCAATCCAGCCGCCAACCCCCAGCGCCTGATGTTTCCCTGCCGATTCATTGTCATTACCCATAGAATGGTTGCCTTCCTGACGAATCCGCAAACACCTGCCCAGAAAAAGACGAAAACTGCTCCTCCTTATAGCCGTAAAGGCAACGTTTTGTGCGTTTAACGGCGAGCGTGATCGGAGGACGAGATGAATATAGTGCGGATTTTTGGCGCGCTGCTCCTGTGTTTTTCAATTTCCGCGGCGATTGCCGCCGACCGTGATCCCCGGCAGGATCAGACCTACACACCCGACGAGATCATTCAGAAAGGGGCCGATTTCTTTGGCGTGACAACCGAATCCATGGCCAAGGCGATGGAACGGGTGTTTGCCAAATATGGCCGGCCGGATGCCTATATCGAGGGCAGTGAAGGCTCCGGTGCCTTTATCGTTGGACTGCGCTACGGCGAGGGCCAGCTTTACATGAAGCAGAACTCCGCGCCCGTGAAGGTCTATTGGCAGGGCCCCTCGGTCGGCTTTGACTATGGCGCAAATGCTTCCAAGGTGTTCACCCTGGTTTACAATCTTCGCGAGTCGGACAAGCTGTTCACCCGCTTTCCAGGCGTCGAAGGCAGTGCCTATCTGGTCGCAGGAATCGGCATCAATTATCAGCAGAGCGGCCGGATTATCCTTGCACCGATGCGAACCGGAGTGGGCCTCAGGGCCGGCGTGGACGCAGGCTATCTGTCCTACTCGCGGGAGCGGAACTGGATTCCGTTCTAACTAGCGCCAGTGCCAGTAGCGCCAGAACCTGACGTGATGCGCATGGATGATAAACCGCAGTCCGTGTGCGAGGCCGAACACCACCAGCGCGAGCAGAACCGTTCCGATCAGCCCGATCGTTGAGCCGATGACGATCGCGAGGCCGTCGCGCTCGATCAGGCCAAGGCCGATGAGCACGAGCCCGAGGGCAGGCAGGTTGTGGCCAAATGGTATGGGTAACGTAGAAACCGCCGCCAGAATCATGGCAATGGCGCCGACAAACCGTTCGGCGCGCGGACCCGTCACCCAGGCAATGCGGGGGCGCAGCAGGGCTTCGATCCAGGACAACACCGATGCCACGCGCGGCGCCAATGCCTTGAGCCAGTGCGTCCCGATTTTACGCCGCCCCAGGAAGTCCGGCAGGATGAGGTGATTGGCCCCCATCATCAGCTGGATCGCGAAGACCAGAGGCAGGATGCCAGTGGGCACGTTGCCGAACGGGACCGCCGACGGAAGAATGTTGGGCAGCGCGAATACGGCGATCAGGACACCCAACCCGCGATCCCCCAACGCGGAGACCATGTCGCTGATGGTGGTTTCGTCGGGCGGCAGTTCGCGCGCGAACCGGCGCAGTAGCTCCGAGGTGCGCTCGGGAGGCGGCTCGTGTACCGAGCGCCCGGCGAGCGCAGCTTGGACGTCCGACTGTTGGCTCATCGTCATGCGGAACGTGCCGCTGCTCCGTCGGGGACAGTCACAGGCGCATCGGGACCAGGTTTCATGTTTCGCATGCGGTCGGAGGTCGGGCCCTTGTCGGGCGTAGTCCCAGACATAACGGCAAAGGTCGTCCAAGCCAAGCCAACCGGTCGTGAGGCGATGTGCACGGTTAACTCACCTGTGATTGAGCGGTTAACGAAACGGCTTATCACCGGCAATAACCGTCCGGTGCATGGTTCGTATGTCGGGATAGGAATACCCGCCGGTCGCGCGATGAATCACACAACGGTTATCCCACATCACCAAATCGCCATCCCGCCATTGATGGCGGTAGATGAATTCATCGCGAACCTGATGTGCGATCAGGGAATCGAGGAGCTGGTCGGCTTCCGCCGCGCTCACGCCCTCGATTCCGATTGTAAATCGCGGTGACAGATATAGCGCCTTTTGGCCGGTCACCGGATGTGTACGGACGAGCGGCCAGATCTGATCGGGAATCGCTTTTTGCCGTTCGTAGAAATCCGCGCCGTCGGGACGGCGCGGCGAGACCTGCACGCGTTTGTTTTTCAGCTTTGACACGGCATGGATGCCGTTCAGATGCGCGATCCGGCCTTTCATTGGCTCCGGCAGCGCCTCATAGGCAGCCACCATGTCGGCGAATTCAGTATCCCCTCCGGTTAACGGATTCTTCACCGCAAATAGAATTGTTGCCATGCTGGGATATTCGCGGTGCGACGAATCGGAGTGCCAGTAATCGCCGCCATCGATGAGACCAACCGGTTTGCCGTCCCGGACATCATTCGAAAGCACGAGCACTTCCGGACAACCATCGATTGTGTAATGCGCGTTGAGTTGATCTTCGAGAGCTCCGAATCTCCGCGAGAAGGCGATCTGGCCGGCGGGCGTGAGCTGCTGGTCACGGATTGCAATCACTTTATGGACGTGAAATGCATCACGAATCTGCGCGAATGCGGGAGCACCGAGGTGGTTGAGATCAACCCTGGTGACCTCGGCGCCCATGGTTCGGCCAAGTCTGCGAATTTCCATCTCAAAGAACATCGTTCAAAGTCCGGACCTTAACAACGACACCACCGACTGCGGTGTGACCGGCGATTGCCGGATGAGTACTCCGAATTCGCTTAATGCATCCTCAATCGCCGCTGCAATTGCGGCGGACACCGGGATTGTACCGCCTTCGCCTGCGCCCTTGACGCCCAACGGGTTCAGCGGACTGGGTGTTTCGATATGTGCCGAGGTGATGTTTGGAACCGTGCAGGCCGATGGAAGCATATAATCCGCGAATGTCGTGGTCAGCGGCTGCGCATTCTCATCATGGCGCATCCACTCCAGCAGCGCATTTCCGATCCCATGCGCCACACCGCCCTGAATCTGGCCATCGACAATCAGGGGATTGATCAGTGTTCCGCAGTCATGGACGACGACATAGCTCAGAATACGCACCTCGCCGGTTTCGATATCGATCTCGACTTCAGCCACATGGGCTCCATTACAATAGGTGGCCTGCGGGGGCGTGAACCAGGCCGTGTGCCCGAGCCCGGGAGTTTCACCGGGCGCCAATGAAAAACCTGGATAGCCTTGCGAGATTTTCGCCAACTCCGCGAGAGTGACACTTGCCTTATTGCCCGATATGGCAGTGATCCGGCCGTCTTCGCAGACCAGGTCCGTCGCCTGCACCGAGAGCACACGCGCGGCCAGCGCGATCGCTTTTTTGCGTACGCTTTCGGCAGCGATGGCGGCTGCGGGTGCCGCATTGGCCGTGATGCGGCTCGCGAAGGTGCCGATACCCATGGCTATCGCATCGGTGTCACCGAGCGTGACTGCGATCGCTTCGACCGGGACGCCAAATTGCCCCGCGACGGTCTGTTGCAGCATTGTGCGGTGCCCCTGTCCCTGCGGTGCCGCGCCGCTCGCCACGGAGATAATACCATCCTCCAAAATGCGTATGGTCACGCCTTCGAAAGGTCCAAGCCCCGTCCCCTCGACATAACAGCCGATGCCGCAGCCGATATAACGGCCTTGCTCGCGTGCGTTGCGTTGCCGGTGGCGGAAGGTTTCGTAACCAGCGAGGCCGAGCACGCGCTTCAGACATTCGGGATAATCGCCACTGTCGTAGACAACGGGTTTGCCGTCACGAAATGTCAGCCCGACCGCATAGGGCATCTGCTCCGGTTGGACCAGGTTGCGCCGCCGGATCTCCGCGGGATCGATTCGCAGTTCTCTGGCCGCGCGGTCGAGCAGACGTTCCATCGCGAACACCGCCTGTGGACGCCCGGCGCCGCGCACCGGCGTTGCCGGTACCTTGTTGGTATAGGCAACGGTGACATCCAGACCATATGCCGGCACGTGATACGGTCCGGGCACTGTGGTTGCGGCGATATAGGGCATTACCACACCCCAGGGCATCCATGCGCCGGTATCATGCACCATGCGCCCGCGCACCCCGAGGATCTTTGCATATCGATCAAGTGCGATATCGAGCGACCAATATTGGTCGCGCTCTTGCGTGGTGGCGAGAAAATGTTCGCGCCGGTCCTCGATCCATTTCACCGGCCGGTTCAGCAGGCGCGCGGCCGCAGCAATCACGGCGTCTTCGCCGTAAAATATCGCCTTGGGCCCAAAACCTCCGCCGACATCGGGCGCGATGACGCGCACCCGTGACGGACTGAGTTCAAGCAATTCCGCCACCACGCGTTTTTCGAGATGGGGCGTCTGCGTCGAGGACCACAGCATGAGCGATCCGTCGCGCCCGTTCCAGCTGGCAACCGTACCGCGGCACTCCAAAGGATGCGCGCCACCGCGGTGCTGCCAAAGCTCTTCGTGGAAAATATGTGCGGCGGCTGAGAAGGCGCTATCCAAATCGCCGTAGGCGGTGGTGAATTCCGTAGCGCGGTTATGCGCCGCGCCCAGATGCGCAACCGGCGCTTCGGGGGCAATGGCCGCGCGGCAATCCGAGGCCGCAGGCAGCGTCTCGAACTCAACGGCGATGGCAGCAAGGGCATCTTCGGCGACGTAACGCGACTGGGCCACAACCACCGCAACTGCTTCGCCGGCGTAACAGACCTCATGTCGCGCAAGCGCAAACGCCGTCCGCGAGTTTTCGCAGAAGGGGTTCGGCACCAGCATGGGCAGGCGCCTCGTGCGAAGCGCCGGATTGAGTTCACTTGCGGTGATGACTCTGCAGACGCCGGGAATGGTGAGCGCCGGACCTGGATCGATCGCCCGGACGCGGGCATGTGCAATCGGCGACCGCAAAAACGCGGCGTGCAGCATACCCGGTAAGGTAATATCATCGACGAATTGGCCGCGACCCACGAGAAGCTGCGCATCTTCGGTTCGCAAGATGCGCGCGCCGATCAAACTTCCGCCCCGGCTTGCGGCTGAAGCGGCGCGCAAACCGCGATGACCCGGGATTTGTGTTTTGCCGCCGCTCATGCCAGGCGACCGACCCTACAATCAGCGACCGACCCTATGTGAAGCAGCGCGCTTGCGCCAGCATGCGCAATTGCGTCGTGCGATCGGTGCTATCCAGGTTTTGCCGCAGGCTGCTGCGCGAAGGGTGATAAACCGAACAGGAACTGCGGCGATCACCAAAACATATGAAAGGCTGAATGCAGCCAGCGCGTTGCCGATGGTTGATTTTTTGCAGCGCGACGGGGACGGGCTTGCGCCAGACTCTCCCATTCATGGGCGATGTCCAGTAGCACGCGGCGTTGATCTTCGCTGGAAAGCTGCTGTGCAAGGGCGCGGCATTCTCCGGCATAAAGATGATATCGGTCCCCATTCGACATGCTACTGACTCCGAATTTGGACTTTATACGGACTATTAAAAGCCACAATCCGCACCATTTAAGACCACAAATTCTCTACCGATTTGTTAACCGTGTATTGTGCGTCCCGCCGCAAAGGCCGCGAATGCAGCCACAATCAATGTAAACCTTCCATTGCGCGGTAATCGTTATCTAATCCTTTGCCGCCAAACTTATGCCGAAATCGGGGTCAGGGGCGAAATTGCACTCCATCACAAAGTTCCTGCTTACGGTTGGCTCCATTTTGGGCTGTGTTGTGTTCGTCACCGCCGTACACATCCCGGGCGTGGCTCCGCTGATCTGCCCGTGGTGCTTCGGATTTGAGCGCCTCGAACCTGGCGTGTACATTGAGAAAAGCACATCCGAAACCGCCCGGCAGACGACCAAAGCATCGCTGCACCGGAGTAAACTCGCCGTCGAACGGTATTTCGGCGCACTGCAGAGTGATCCGGCGGTCTTCGTTTGCAGAACCGACATCTGTTATGCGCGTGCCGAACAACGCGGCGGCCGAACTGTCGGCATATCGTTTTTGGACTGGGTGATTGTGCTTTCGCCGCGCGCGAATAGTGACATGGCATTTACACATGAACTGGCTCATACGGAGCTTCACAACCGCCTGGGTCCCCTGATGTTCAACGTGCCGACCTGGTTTGATGAGGGGCTGGCGGTCAACGTTTCCGATGACCCGCGTTATCTCGCGCCCGCCGGATCCAAAACGCGGTGCATCGTCGCCCCCCCGAAACTCATGCCGGCGAACGGTGCGGCCTGGGTGAGCGCGACCGAAGATACGAACACGCCCTATGCCGAAGCTGCATGCCTGGTCAGTATCTGGCTCGAACGCCAGCGTAGCATGGGCGCTGTTCCGCAGTTGATCTCAGAGATCAAGGCCGGCATCCCATTTGACCGGGCATACGCTCGCCTATCGCCCGCAGGCGGCCCCTGAAGCCGGATCTATGCGGCCTGGTTCCGTCGG
>JAGWSK010000528.1 GCA_028869355.1 Alphaproteobacteria bacterium
GCGCGAAGCCTCATCGAGTCCCAACACGACGTCCATGATGGAAAGCTTATTGCCGCCAAGCGCAAACAGTCCGGGCGACGCCTTGTCGTCCATGGTATTGCGAAGGTCGAGTTCAAGCACGCTGTTGGAGGCAATTCCGTCGCCCCTGATGGCGGTCACGATCACGACGATAATTGCGGCCAGAACGAGGAACACGATCACGCCCGCAACTGCATTAAGGACTTTGCGGGTTATGGCCCATAACCAGTTCAACACAAACATCGTTCGCCTCCGTGATCACCGCTCTGGCGTACCGGCTGTCGCCCGAAATCAATGACAGCACACCGTCGCCTCCTGTATATCCCAAATCGGAATTTTGGGCTTTGAGCAGGTTGCGACCGGATGGAATCAGTTTGCGTTGCCGTTCTCGCGCGGCGAGCCGCAAGGCGCGGCGCGAAGAGCGATGCGGGTACATCGGTCGAGCGCCGCAACGAAGCGGGCGTACGCGAGAACGCAACCCGCATGGGCCGGGCGATTTCTGCCCGCGGGTTCGTCGCGGGGCTCGCCCGTATTACCCGATACGCGCTTCGCCCCGCTCCTGCCCGCGATGCAAAAACCGCTCCGGCGCAAACGGTTCCATCCGGTCACAACCTGCTCTAGGAGGAGAAGATGAGGAAACGGACAGGCGCGGTTGCCGCGCTGCTTTTGGGTACGGCCACGGCCCTTGTGCTGACCGCCCGGCTTGTTGCCGCGCCGGCCGAGACTCCCCAGGCGCGAGTCGATACCGCATGGGCGGCAATGGGCGGCGACAAAGTCGCGGCGCTCAAGACCATCACATTGCGCGCGCATCTTCTTCAATGGGACCCGGGGGAATCCTATTCTGTGGCCACGCCGGAAAAGCCCGATGTCGGTTATTCCGACCTGGTCCAGAGCCGCGACCTTGTGCGCGAACTGACCCGCAACGAATGGAACCGCCCCAAGAATGATGACGGCACGCGACGCATCTTCACCGAAATCGTGACGCCCCAGGCCGGTTGGGTGGTCGGCAACAACGCATCCAACGGCCGGACACCCAAACGCGCGGTCATGGTTGATGCCAAGCCGGCACAGACATTCTCCAGCCGCCGCCTCACCGTGACACTGCGCGAGCTCGAACGGCTCGACATCGTGCGGCTGATGAAAGAGCATCCGGACCGCGTTTCGGCGATCGCCGACCAAACTGCGGATCGAAAAACCTGGCCTGCGGTCCAATACAAAAGCGATTACGGCAACTTCATCGTGATGTTCGATCCGGCCACCAGTCTGCCGGCGCGCGTCCGCACGCCCGATTGGGACGCACTGGAGGGCGATTCGGTATTCGACGCACAGCTTTCCGACTGGCGCGATGTGGCGGGCGCAAAAATGCCGTTTCACGCCTTCTACACACTCAATGGCATGAAAGTCGCCGATATGACGGTGCAGAATGTCACCGCCAATCCCGTGCTGCCGGCCAATACATTCGCAATCCCGGCCGACCAATTGGCCAAGGCCGCCAAGCCTGCTGATCCGCGTATCACACCGTTTCATTGGGTGATCCGGCGGCAATATTCCAGCTTCTACTTCGATTCCGACACCATGTATGGCGATGACGGCACCAAGCCGGTGATTGTCGACATTGCGCCCTATGTCAGCGAAACGCAGGGCTGGACCCACAACACCGTGTTCATCGATATGGGGCCCTATTTGGTGGCGATGGAAGCACCCAACGACGACGGCCAGGCGATTGCGCATCTCGCACTCGCGCATCAGCATTATCCTGCCAAGCCCATCCGCTATCTCGTTCTGTCGCATCACCACGTCGATCATGTCGGCGGGATGCGGCAATTCGCGGCCGAAGGCGCCACCATCGTCGTCGGTCCTGGCGACGGCGACTATTTCCGCAGGGCGCTGTCCCGTCCCGAGACTCTCAACTGGAACGCGCCGAAGCAGAAATTCATGCCAAAAGTCATCGAAGTGTCCGGCAAATGGTCGGTGAAGGAAGGTAACCGCGAGGTGGATTTCTTCCCGATCGAAAATCCCCACGCTGCCGACATGCTGATGGGCTGGGTGCCGGAAGCGAAACTCGGCCTGATCACCGATATCTGGATTCCCGGCCCGCCGGTTGAGAAATCAAATCCGAATCTGGCGTCGGTGATTCACGCGGTCGACAAATTGGGACTGAAGCCGGAGAAATTTGCCGGCGGACATGGCAGCGTCGGCGACTACGCGCAGGCCGCCGCAGTCGTCAAAGCCGCCGAGCGCAAATAGAACCTTAGCGGCGGTCGACGCTTTCCAGCTCGCGCCTCCGCACGGGCTGCCGCTGCTCTTCTTGCGCGGCGGCCGAAACCGCCTGGCTGCTGCGATCCACCATCGCCTTGTCGCCCTCGGCATGAACGCGTGTGAAGGCTGCGCCAAACAAGAATATCTGCGCGCTGTAATAAATCCAAATCAACAGCGCGATCAGGGCGCCCGCGGCGCCAAGACTCGAAAAGGTACCGCTGCGGCCGAGATAAATGCCGAACAGCAACTTGCCGATTTCGGTGTTGCGGTCCCACGAAATGGTTGTCCGCTGAAAATCAGCAGCGGCCAGCCACCCAATGACGCCTATTCAGCCGGCGTTTGTTCGCGGATTGGATCGTGGTTCTGCGCCGGCCTGGGCACGTGAGTCGGGGCGACGCGTTTGGCCGCTTGATATTGCTGTTCCTGAAATTTCTCCCGCGCCTTTGCCAACCTGACGAGACGCGAGAAGGCATAAATATAGCTGCGGATGACCCC
>JAGWSK010000529.1 GCA_028869355.1 Alphaproteobacteria bacterium
GGTGAAGGAGAAGAAGGATCGCGTCGACGACGCGCTCAACGCGACGAAGGCGGCCGTGGAGGAAGGCATTCTCCCGGGCGGCGGCGCGGCACTTCTCTACGCCACCAAGGCGCTCAACGGCGTCACCGGCGACAATGAGGACCAGAACGCGGGCATCGCGATCGTGAAGAAAGCGATTCAGGCGCCGATCCGTCAGATCGTCGAGAACTCGGGCGTCGAGGCCTCGATTGTCGTGGGCAAGCTGCTCGAGCAGAAGTCGAACACGTTCGGCTTCGACGCGCAGACGGAAAGCTATGTCGACCTCGTCGACACCGGCATCGTCGATCCGACCAAGGTCGTGCGCACTGCGCTGCAGGACGCGGCCTCGGTTGCGGCCCTGTTGATTACCACCGAAGCGATGGTTGCGGACCGTCCGCAGAAGCCGGCGGCAGCGCCGGGCGGCGGCCATGGCCATGGCGGCGGCATGGGCGACATGGACTTCTGAATCCTGTCATGGCCGGGCCCCTCGGATAGCGCTTCGCGCTTCCGGGGCTTCGGCACGGGCCATCACAGGACGGTTAAACACGAAGGGCCGGAAGTTCGCTTCCGGCCCTTTTTGCTGGTTGGCCCGGTCGCGCTTCCCATCACCGGACTCAATTAAGCCGGTCCGCTACCGTGCCAATGGCCGGGCGAGCTATCTCCGGCCGCCGCCGGCACGAGCACCGCCGCCCGCACGAACACCGCCGCCTGTACGAGCACCGCCGCGGAAGGCGCCGCCACGGCCAAAGCCGCCGCGGAATCCGTCACGGAAGCCGCCACGGAAGCCGCCATAACAGCAGCCGTAGTAGCCGAGCCCGACACCGAAGCCGAATGGCGCACCCCAATAGTCGTAATAGGGGTAGCCGTAATAATCATAGCCGTTATACGGATAGCCATAGGCGCTGTAACCGTAATACGATCCGTACCCGTCGTAATAGCCGCCATATCCGTCATAGGCATCATAGGCGCAGGCCGAGAGCAGCATGGCCGCTGCCGCTGCCGCCCCGGCCATTTTCAGTGCACGCATCATGGCCGATGCTCCCTCATCCACTGGGGTTCGTTTGGCTTGACTATGTCCCTCTGCCGATCTGAAGGCAACGCGGTTTGAGGTTAAAAACCATTTAACTGCATTGAGTTAGACACAGTACTGCCGCATTGGAGGAATTGCTTTGCAGGCATGACCATGGTTTCGCGCCGGACCCTGATCCTCACCACGCCGGTCTTTTTCCTGGCGCCCCGCCTCGCCGTTGCGGAAGTTTCGCCTGAACGCATGGCCGAGCGGCTGATCGCCGAAGCGGTCAATGCCGGGCGCGCGCGCATGGCGCCGGACCTGCCGCCACTGGCCGGGGAAGCTGTGCTCGATGCTATCGCCCGCGAGCGCTCGGCGGCGATGGCGGCCGGAGCGCCATTCGATCATCAGGATGCGGACGGCGGGTATCCCGCGATTCAGAAGATGCGCACGCGCTATGCCCAATACGGCGCCATGGGCGAAAACATCGCGATGGATTTCGAACCTTCGCGCAACCAATTCGACCCGCGCTATTACGCCACCCGCATGGTGGATGAGTGGTTTAAAAGCGAAGCCCATCGCGAGAACATCCTGTCGCCGGCGTTCACCCGTTGCGGCACCGGTGTCGCACGATCACCCGGCCGCACGACCGTTTATGCGACGCAGGTGTTCTGGGGACCGCCGGTGTTCCGCCGCTCGCAGCGCGGGTAGGTCTTTTGGCCAATTCTATGAGAAATCTTAATGGTATAGCGATTATGTTAATGTCACTGTACTGGCTTGGTGGAGTGATTCGCGTGGCCAGTGCAGCGTCGCGTATGCCGGTTGTGCAATATGGTGTGCTTCCCTGGCGCCACAGGCCGGATGGTCTCCAGGTCTTGCTGGTCACGACCCAAAACACCCGCCGCTGGATCGTGCCCAAGGGCTGGCCCGAGGAAGGGCGCACGCCGCAGGAATGCGCGGCGCGGGAAGGGTATGAGGAAGCAGGGGTGAAGGGCGTGGTCGCCGACGAAGCGCTCGGTGTGTTCAGTCACAAAAAACAGCTGAAATCCGGGCAGATGATCACCTGCCGAATCCGCGTCTACAGTATGGAAGTGAGCGATATTGCCGATGATTGGCCGGAGAAAAGCGCCCGCCAGGCAAAGTGGTGCCCGGTCGATGAAGCGCTGTTGCGGGTGGAAGAGTCGGGCCTGCGCCGGATCATCGCCAGGTTTTCCCGCGCCACAGCCGCGATTCACAAAGCGGCGTAATCCAGCGAAGATTGCACGCGGAGGCGCAGAGCCGCCGAGACCCAGTGTCCGCTCCGCGGCTCCGCGTGAAAATTGTTTTGTGTGCGCGGGATGTTCGGTCGTAACTTAGAACTCCGTGTGCAGACGGAAGCCGAATATCGACACCGGGCCCCGGTCGCGGGTGTAGGCCGGATCGGAAATGAACTGATAATCGAAGCTGATCGCCACATGCCGTATCAAAGCGGCCCGGTAATACATCTCCAGAATATTCTCGGTCCCATAACGCAGGTGGCCATCGCCGATCAGGATGCCCATTCCTCCGGCGGCAAAATACAATTGCGCGGGACGGGAGAGTTCATCGACGACGCCGGCAACCCCCACCGTGTCGTCCGGCCGGGACCAATCCGTTCCTTTCAGCGACAGGCCGGCCGCGAGTGAGCGATTGATTTCGGTGAAATCGAAGGCTTCCTCGCTGCCGTCATTCCAGCTCAGGCGCGCGAAAGCGCCGAGACTGTCGTTCAGTTGCTGTTCGATATTGAGCGCGGCGCCGGGGCGGAACGCCGGGCGGCGCACAAGAGCTATGTCCGGCACGGAATTACTCGCGGCGGCAAGCGCGACCGCATCCGCATAGGATCCCATGCGGCCGCGATTGACGAAGCCGAGCAATTTCACCTTGCCGGGTTGGCCTGCGATTTCGTGCCGGACCTCGAACTCGCTCACGACTTCGTACTGGCCAAAACCTCTCACCAGCGCGGTTGTGTTGGGAAAGCGTGAGAGGTCGAAAAATCCGGCCCGGAGGGTCCACCAGGCTTGGGTCCATTCCGCAGCGGCACCATAGGTGAATCCCCAGGCGTCGGCCGCGTAATCGAATGCACCCGAATCGATAATGGCCCAATTCAGAAAATCATTGCCGGGATCATGCGCATACGCATTGGTGTCGAAAATATCGGTGACGGCGAATTTCCCGGCCGTGATGACCAGACTGTCACCACCAAAGGATTGGCGCAGATACAGGCGCTGCAAACGGAAATAGGGGACCGAGCTTCCCAGCCGGTAGGCTTCACCGTTGGGAAATCCGGCGACGCCAAGTGTTTTGCTAAGGCCAAAACCCTGATCCACTTCAGGGTCGGCATAGGCTTCCGCACCATTCCACAGATGCAGACCAGCAATCACCGACAATGCGAAAGTTTCATCGCCGCGGCTTCCGGAGTCCAGACTGTTCGGACCGCTGTATGGAGCGCGAAATGCCGGATGATACTGCTCAACGAAATTGATCTGGCCATTCACCGACACAATAGCGTCAGAAGGGTCGTCGGCACGCGCACCATCGACCGGCAGCAAATACGAAGCCAGCACTGCAAACAAAATGCGCTCGAGTGTACTTCTCGCCATTGCCTCCCCTTCTCTGGCCATCGATCCGTCCGACGGCGCGCTAAACGATGCGCAGCGCAATCAAACCTGCCGCAGCCCCGGCTATTGAATAAGATCGCTGGCACAGCTTGGTGAAGTTCATGTGTACCAACGAA
>JAGWSK010000530.1 GCA_028869355.1 Alphaproteobacteria bacterium
ACCGCGGATCGTAAGACTGTTCCCAGGACGCAGCGAATTGGTCGAGTTTGGGATCCGCTGAATCGGGAAGTGTGATAATCAGCCGTGCATAAAGATCACCGGGCGTTTCGCCGCCGGAGCCGGGCAGACCTTTGCCCTTCAGGCGCAGCACGCGCCCGCTATTGGAATGCGGTGGTACTGTGACAGCAACGGGCCCGGTCAGCGTCGGCACCTGCACCTTGGCGCCAAGAACAGCTTCTTTGAGCGAAACCGGCAAATCCATGCGCAGATCGCGGCCATCGCGTTCAAAGAAGGGATGCGGTGCGACGGCGATTTCGATCAGCGCGTCGCCGGCGCCGCCGCCGCGTCCTCCCGGCGAACCTTGCCCGCGCAATCTGATCTGCTGCCCCTCCTTCACACCCGCAGGGATTCGCACTTCGAGTTCACGCCCGTCGCCGGCGATGACGCGCCGAAGGCCGCCGGTCGCAGCCTCCTGCAATGTCACCGTGGTTTTAAGCTGTATATCGGCGCCTTTGCGCTGCTGATTGCGCCGCCGCCCGCCACCCAACCCGCCGAGAATGTCGGAGAAGATATCCTCTGCATTGACGCCTTCACCACCGGACCAGTTGAATTCAAAATCCTGCGGACCGGCTCTTCCACCGCGTCCGCGCATCCCTTCAAATCCGCCACCAAACGGCCCGCCCGGGCGAAATCCCTGATCGAATCCCTTGGGCTGGCCATTGGCGTCGATCTCGCCGCGATCGAACTGGGCGCGTTTTTCCTTGTCCCCCAGCAATTCATAGGCGGCGCTGATTTCCTGGAATTTCTTCACCGCCTTGGGGTCATTGGCGTGCGTATCGGGGTGGTGCTTCTTGGCCAGCGAGCGAAAAGCCTTCTTGATTTCCGCTTCGGTTGCCTTGCGCGACACGCCGAGCACGTCATATGGATCACGCATTCATGAATCCCTTCGACACCACATATATAGGTGGCCGATGGCGCCCTCGTTAAGTCCCAAGCTCCAGGTGGTTGGGGCAAAGGCGAACCAAAGTGAGTAATCAGGCTCAGGCCATACCGAAACCGGCTACGCAAGACCCGATCGAGCTGTTCCAGCAGTGGTTCGCCGAAGCCAAAACCAGCGAAATCAACGACCCCGACGCGATGGCGCTGGCGACCGTGGATGCAGAGGGTCTGCCCGATGTGCGCATGGTGTTGCTGAAACAGGTCGATCGCGAGGGATTCGTCTTCTACACCAATTTCGAAAGCACCAAAGGTGTGCAATTGTCGGCGCATCCGAAGGCCGCGGTCTGCTTTCATTGGAAGTCATTGCGCCGCCAGGTACGGGTGCGCGGGCCGGTGGCGGAGGTCAGTGCGGCAGAAGCAGATGCCTATTTTGCCAGCCGCCCGAAAGACAGCCAGATCGGCGCCTGGGCATCGCAGCAGTCGCGCGCAATGGAAGGCCGATTCGCCCTCGAAAAGGAGATTGCACGTTACGCCGCCAAGTTCGCGCTCAGTGCCGTGCCGCGGCCGCAATACTGGTCGGGCTACCGCATCCGGCCGCTCATGATTGAGTTTTGGCGCGATCGGCCGTTCCGGCTGCACGAGCGCACAGCATATCGGCGTCAGGATTTTGCCGCGCCGTGGACGGTGGAGCATCTGTTTCCCTGATTAGCGAGCGGCTTTTTGCGTCAGCCCCAATTGCTCGCGCCAGACCTTGGCCGGGATTTCGGCCACCGCGCCCTCCGGCAAATGACCGAGGTGAAACGGCCCGAAGCTGACGCGAATCAGCCGCGCGACCTTCAGACCAAGATGCTCCATCAGCCGCTTGACCTCGCGACTCTTCCCCTCGCGCAACGACACCGTCGCCCAGGAATATGGGCCCCTGCTGCGTTCCAGTTCGGCGGTCACCGGCTGATAGCGCACTCCATCCACGGTGATTCCGTGCGCCAGTTGATTCAGCCGTGCCTGATCGACCGGCCCGAATAGACGCACGCGGTACCGCCGCACCCAGCCCTGGGACGGCAATTCAAGGCGGCGGGCGAGCTCTCCGTCATTGGTCAGCAGCAGCAGGCCTTCGGAATTAATGTCGAGCCGTCCGATGGAAATGCTCCGCGGCATTGTTGGCGGCAGCCGCGAAAACACGGTGGGCCGCCCTTCCGGATCGCGATGAGTCGTCACAAGCCCGGCCGGTTTGTGATAGCGCCAGAGTTTCGGTGGCGCGGCAGCGGCGAGGGGTTTGCCATCGATGGTGATGACCGTATCGGGGGTGACGTTGAGGGCGGGCGAAGCGATGCGTTCGCCGTTTACCGCAACCCGGCCTTCGGCGATCAGCTTCTCCGCATCGCGGCGCGAGCAGACACCCGACCGTGCGATCAGTTTGGCGATTCGCCCGCCGGCTTTAGGCTCTTCCACGTCAGGATTTTTCGCCATGCGCCTTCCGGCTATCTTGTGCGCGATGAAAGAACAAGACCTCGATTTTTTGAAGCTGGCGCTGGACCAGGCGCAAGCTGCCGGCGAACGCGGTGAAGTGCCGGTCGGTGCAGTACTGGTTGCGGCCGAAGGCGAAGTTCTGGCCGAAGCAGGCAACCGCATCGTCGAACTGCGCGATCCCACCGCGCACGCGGAAATGCAGGTGTTGCGCGCGGGTGCAGCGCGGCTGCGGAACGAGCGGCTGATCGCGACCACGCTGTATGTCAGCCTGGAACCATGCGCGATGTGCACGGCGGCGATCAGCTTCGCACGCGTGGCACGGCTGGTTTATGCAGCGTCCGATCCTAAAGGTGGTGCGGTCGAGCACGGAGCGAGGCTTTTCGAGCAGCCGACCTGTCATCATCGCCCGGAAATCGAGCGTGGAGCATTGGCAGAGGAAGCGGGCGAGTTGCTGCGCGCGTTTTTCCGCGCGCGGAGATGACGTAGGGTTCTTCGTGGCCGCATCCCACGCGCGCCCGCGCCCGCTTCGCGGCGCGATTTGTTCGAATCGCTGCGGCGCAACGCGCCGTATGCGGCTGCCTTCGGCAATTTCTCTTTCGCGCGCGGGGCCCGAAGCGGCGCTCAGATTTCCCGATACCTCCGCGTCTTCGCGCCTCCGCGTGCCAATCTCGTTGGCGCGGCCGACCCGCACATGATCGGATTCAACTCAGAACCACGGCGGGGTCAGTTGCGGGAAACCGAGGAGCAATGTTTCGCGGCTGATGATCAGGCCGATCGCGGCGCCGACCAGGACGTCGGAAAAGAAATGCGCGGTCAGCATGGCCCGTGTCAGAGCGAGCCAGGTTGCCAGGATCAGCCAAAGCGGCGCCAGCACCGGCCAGATCGCGGAAGCAACGACCGCGACGCAAAAGATCGTCATGGCATGGCCGGACGGAAAAGAATCATATTGCAATTGCCAGGTGAAATAACGGAAGCCGTAGAGTCCGTGCTGGAATTCATCGCGCGGGCGGCGCCGCCCGAGAAAAATCTTGATGCTGTGCAGGATCACGCTGGCGACAATGAAGCTCGAAAGCAGCGCCAGAGAATATTCCGAGATTTGCCGCAGCAGCGGTGTTTCGCGGTTGAACGTGATCAGCAATTGCACCGTCAGCCAGGCGACGAGCGCCGCGATAATCCACGGCATGCCTTTGGCCCAGTCGGTGACACGCAGGGCGAATTGAAACAGCGGGCGGTCCAGATGCTCGCGGCACCAATGCGCGCTGTGCCGGTCGATGCGGAAGAACAGCAGTCCTGCAATCAGAAACAGGATGGCCAGCGCCAGCAGCATCGCGCGGTCAGGATTGCGTTTTTCGGGCGATTGCCCGCCAGCCAATATCGCGGCGGTAAAAACCATCGGGCCAGTCGATGCAGGCGATCGCGCGATAGGCTTGTTCCTGCGCCGCCGCAACATCGTGACCGAGGGCGCAGATGTTCAGGACACGCCCACCATCGGCATAAATCCGGCCGTCGCTTTCCGCGGTACCGGCGTGAAAAATCTCCACACCCGTGACCTGCCGCGCTTTGTCCAGTCCCCGGATTTCGCTGCCTTTGGCATACGTGCCGGGATAGCCTTTTGCGGCCATGACGACACACAACGCGGTTTCGTTGCGCCAGCGCAAATCGACACTATCGAGGATTCCATCACGCGCGGCGATCAACGCCGGCAGCAGATCGGATTTCAGCCGCAGCATCAGCACCTGACATTCCGGATCGCCGAACCGGCAGTTGAATTCAATCAGCTTCGGTCCGGATTTGGTGATCATCAGTCCCGCATAGAGCACGCCACGATAG
>JAGWSK010000531.1 GCA_028869355.1 Alphaproteobacteria bacterium
GGTCGTCGCCATCAATGATCTGGGCCCGGTGGAGACCAATGCGCACTTATTGCGCTACGACTCGGTACATGGCCGGTTTCCGGGCGACGTGAAAGCCCGCGGCGACCACATCAGCGTGGACGGTCAGGACATGAAAGTGACGGCGATTCGCAACCCGGCGGAATTGCCGCACCGGGAATTGGGGGTTGATCTCGCGCTGGAATGCACCGGGATCTTCACCAACAAGGAAAAAGCCTCGGCCCATCTCGCAGCCGGGGCGAAACGCGTCCTGATATCGGCGCCCGCGGACGGCGTTGATCTCACCGTCTGTTACGGCGTCAATCACCACAAGCTGACGCGCGATCACGTAGTGGTTTCCAACGCATCCTGCACCACGAACTGTCTGGCGCCGGTGGCGAAGGTTCTGCACGACAACTTCGGAATCGAGCACGGATTCATGACGACCGTCCACTCCTACACCAACGACCAGCCTTCGCTCGATCAGCTGCACAAAGATCTTTATCGCGCCCGTGCCGCAGCGGTGTCGATGATTCCCACTTCGACCGGCGCCGCGAAGGCCGTGGGCCTGGTGCTGCCCGAACTGAAGGGCAGGCTCGATGGCGTCGCCATCCGCGTGCCGACGCCGAATGTCTCGGTGGTCGATCTGAAGGTGGTGACCAAACGCGAGACCACTGCGCAGGAAGTCAATGAGGCGATGAAGCGGGCGGCGAGTCAGGAACTCAAGGGCATCATGGATATCGTCGAAGCGCCGCTGGTATCGGCGGATTTCAACCACAATCCCTTCTCTTCGTCGTTTGCCGTCGATCAGACCAAGGTTATCGGCGGCAACTTCGTGCGGGTGATGTCGTGGTACGACAATGAGTGGGGTTTTTCCAACCGGATGGCCGATACTGCGGTCGCCATGGCCAAGCTGATCTGATCTTTTCCATGGCTTCGTTGCGAACGCTCGACGATCAGGATGTGGCCGGCAAGCGTGTATTGGTGCGCCTTGATCTGAACGTGCCGATGAAGAACGGCGTCGTGACCGACAGCACGCGCATCGACCGGCAGGCGCCGACGGTGCGCGAATTGGCGGAGAGGGGGGCGCGCGTGATCGTACTGTCGCACTTTGAGCGGCCGGGCGGAAAAGTCGTGCCGGAACTTTCGCTCAAGCCGGTGGCTCCGGCGCTGTCGCGGGCGATCGGGCGGCCGGTCGCTTTTGCGGGCGACTGCATAGGGCAGGAAGCGCAGAAAGCCGTTCGGAAGCTGCGCAACGGCGATGTGCTGCTGCTCGAAAACACGCGCTTTCACGCTGGAGAAGAAAACAACGATCCCGGCTTTGCCAAACAGCTTGCGGCACTTGGCGAGATTTACGTGGACGATGCGTTTTCCGCCGCCCATCGCGCGCATGCCTCCACGGAGGGTGTTGCGCGTCTGCTTCCATGCGCCGCCGGGCGCTCGATGCAGACGGAACTTTCGCATCTCGAACGTGCGATCGAAAATCCAGAACGTCCGTTGATGGCGATGGTGGGCGGCGCGAAGATTTCGTCCAAGATCGCGCTGTTGGAAAATCTGACAGCGCGCGTGGATATTCTGGCGATTGGCGGCGCGATGGCAAACACTTTCCTCGCCGCAAAAGGATTGCCGATTGGGCGTTCGCTGACCGAAAACAACCAGATTGAGGTGGCGAAGCGCGTGATCGCGGCGGCAGAGTCCCGCGGTGTGAAGCTGCTTTTGCCCACGGATGTCGTGGTTGCACACGAACTGGAACCGGGTGCTGCAAACCGCATTATCGGGGCTTCGCAGGTTGCTGAAGACGAGATGATTCTCGATGCCGGCCCGCGCACGATCCAGGCATTTGGCCGCGCGCTCGATGGCGCGAAAACCCTGTTGTGGAATGGGCCTCTGGGGGCGTTTGAGACCCCGCCTTTCGACCGTGGAACCAATGCTGCGGCCAGAGCGGTTGCCGAACGCACGCAGGAAGGCAAATTGCTGTCGGTTGCAGGGGGCGGTGATACCGTGGCAGCCTTGGCCCACGCGGGAGTTGAAAACGGCTTCAGCTATGTTTCGACGGCCGGTGGCGCATTTCTGGAATGGCTGGAGGGGCGGATCCTTCCCGGCGTTGCCGTACTCGAGAAGCGCTGAATTTTCCGAATCGTTTGCCGCGCAGCTTGAATGAGGACAACATGAACAAAGACCAGCTGATCAAGATCGCCCGTGCAATCGTTGCGAAGGGCAAGGGCATCCTTGCTGCGGACGAAAGCTCCGGCACGATCAAACGGCGCTTCGATGCGATCGGCGTGGAATCGACCGAAAACAATCGCCGCGATTATCGCGAGATGCTGTTCCGCACCACCTCGGCAATGAAGAACCAAATCTCGGGCGTCATTCTGTTTGACGAAACCATTCGGCAGAACGCCAAAGACGGGAAGCCGCTGGTGCAACTGATCAGTGAGTCCGGTTCGCTGCCTGGCATCAAGGTGGACAAGGGGACGAAGCCGCTTCCGTTCTGTCCCGGTGAAGTGATCACCGAGGGCCTCGACGGACTCGGCGAACGGCTCGACGAATACAGAAAACTCGGCGCGGTTTTCGCAAAATGGCGTGCCGTGATCGACATCGACAACGGAATTCCGAGCTATACCGCGCTCAATACCAATGCCCATGCGCTCGCACGTTACGCCGCGCTCTGTCAGGAGCACGACATCGTCCCGATCGTTGAGCCGGAAGTGCTGATGGACGGCGGTCATGACATCGATCGCTGCTATGCGATCACGGAATGGGTGCTGAAAACGGTCTTTTCCGACCTTTATTATCAGCGCGTCATGCTGGAAGGCATGGTGCTGAAGCCGAATATGGTGATTTCCGGAAAGAAAGCCGAAAAGCGTGCGGGGCCGGATGAAGTGGCAGACAAGACGCTCCGGGTGCTGAAAAATTGCGTCCCGCCTGCAGTTTCCGGCATCGCCTTTCTGTCCGGCGGCCAGTCGGATGAGGAAGCAACCGTGCATCTGAACCTGATCAACCAGATGGGGCCACTGCCCTGGCCGGTGACGTTCTCCTATGGCCGCGCATTGCAGCACGAGCCACAAACCGTCTGGGCCGGGAAGGCGGAAAATGTGGCTGCGGCGCAGCGCGCCTTTGCCCATCGCGCGCGCATGAATGGTTTGGCCGCCCAGGGGCAGTGGAAGCACGATCTGGAAAAGGCGGCGTGAGCGAACGGAGCGGAAATGACCGATATCGAGGCCTACGTAAACAAGGTGCGCGAATCGCTAAAGCGCAATTATCCAGAACTCGATGTGGCCCGCATTGATTTAAAGGAGATCACCGATTCCACAGGAGATCCAAGTCTCGACGTCACTGTGATTCTCCACTCTCGCCCCGAAAAACTCGACCCGATGAAGGACTGGCGAGTGATGGACCAGTTTCGCACCTGGCTTATAACCCACGAAGATGACGACCGATTTCCCTACTTTCGGTTATTGACGGAAGACGAGGAGCGCGATTTACTGAAGGAGCACGAGGGCGAGTGGGCCGGGCCGCTGCGAGGAGTCGTCGCCGCCTGGGAGTTCCGCCGCGGATTCGTGGACGCGGTCGGCGACTTGGCGA
>JAGWSK010000532.1 GCA_028869355.1 Alphaproteobacteria bacterium
GGAGATGGATGGTATCGGTACCGACAATGAGGGAGTGCTGGTATTAGCAGCCACAAATGTTCCCTGGGCTGTTGACCCGGCCTTTCGTCGTCAAGGACGCTTTGACCGGGTATTGTTTGTGCCGCCCCCGGATGCGGTCGCGCGCGATGCTGTACTCAAACTCATGCTTTCTGACCGTCCTGGCGCAAGCGGCTTGAATATCGCTCCTACCGTGGGAGCTACGTCTGGATTCTCATCTGCGGATTTGGCGCAGGTGGTCGATATTGCATGCGACTTGGCCATTGAGCAAAGCCTGAATGAAAACCACGTCGTTGATCTGAGCGAAAAGCATTTAGCTGAGGCCTTGCGAGGAGCGCGGCCAACCACGCTGGAATGGCTCACGGAAGTCCGCAACTACGCAAAATTCGCCAATGAAGGTGGCCTCTACGATGATGTGGTCGCCTTTCTCGACAAACACAAACGTTGAATCGTGAGCACTGCGCAAAGTCGTCAACTGGAGGGGGCGGGTTGGGCTCTATTACGCATTGGCAACGCCCGCGGAGCGGTACGCCGATTTTCAGAAGCTTTAACTGCCGACCCGAATAACCCCGATGCGCTTGCCGGACTTGCTAGGTGCCATATGGATTTGGATCAATTGGACAACGCTGACAGGTCGATCCGTACGCTACTTCGAGTTAGACCGAATAGCGCGACCGGCCACAGATTGCGCGCCGAACTGTTATGCCGCAGAAAATCTTTAGTGGAGGCCGTCGAAGTTGCGATACACGCGGTGTCGCTAAACCCGCGCGAACCATTGGGTTATCATGTACTGGGCTTATGCCACGAGGCGCGAAAGTGCTTTAAAGGTGCACTAAATGTTTGCGATGAGGGAATTGCTCTGACGCCTGGCTTTGCGCCCTTACACGCTCAACGTGGTCATATACTTCTCCAGCTGCGAGGGCCAAAAGCAGCCGAAGCCTCCATTGAGGCGGCCCTAAAATTGGCCCCCGACTCATCATTTGTTCTCCGACGAGCGGCTACCCTGGCGCTTGCGTGCAATGATCTCTCGCGCGCACGGGACCTGCTCAGCATTGTCCTGCGTCGAAACGCTAACGACCGCGAGGGCGTCACTCTTTACCTTCTCACCGATCCTAAGCGACACCGCGTCCTGCGGTGGGCTTTCATCTTCCGTTATTGGCGCAAGGGCCACCTGATCCTGGGCACGCTGTCCTGGTTAGCAATGTGGATTATCTTCCTCGTGATCGCCATCCCTCTGGCCATTCTCACCCACGTCGGCGGGCTCGCCATTGCTCTTTGCTTCCGGTCTTTTATTCAGTCTCGCTACAAGGCTCACCGCAAGGAAGTGGAGGCTCATTTTGAGACCTTTGCCTTAGGGCAAGAGTTTTGACGTTGCGCTGGATCTCACCTGATCGTTCCACCGCTAGGATCCAATGACCCGTAGTGGCGACAGGCAAATATTCTGGATCAGAGTTGAATTTATGCGAAGCCGCGCTGTTTCCGCTGCTTCTCATCTTCGCCGCCGGTATGGCGCGCGGCTACGGCATGATGCAATAACCCGGCGGAAAGTTCCAATTCGCAGGCACGTGACTTTGGTGCCCTGTCCGGCGACATTTACTGCAATTTGAGTTCCATATGTCCTCCGCCTGAGGCGGATGCCTGACGGGACGCGCGCTCGGTTAAAAATACATTCTCCGGGGCAACCATCATGCTCGTAAGAACGGCGGATTGCACCGCATCGGCGCGCGCGCGGGCCAGGCGATCACGATCGGCTTGGGTCGCCATGAATCGCGGCCGCAATTGTTCGGTCAGGAAATCAATACGCGCATTCGTCATGTCTTCGGCGGGCATTTCGGGCATCGGATAAGCAGGTTCCGCACCGAATTGCATCTGATACAGCATGGCAAGGGCAGTGAGGCGCCCTTGCGCGGTAGATTCGGCCCCGGCGGGAAGCAGTTGCATTACCGCGGTCTGGAATGCCGCATCAGAGAGCGCGGCATCATCGCCGGTTGCGACGGTTCCGAGCGGAATGTCGAGACGCAATTGCGGATGTTCGGACAGAGCCTGCCGGAGCTTTGCAAGCTTGTCCTGTCCGGCTTGCGTGAGTTCAGCGGATCCCGGCGCAAAATCGATATACGACAGCTCCTCGCCGCCGCCGAATATCGCTCCAATGGCGGCGAACGGCGCATCCACAATCTTCGTCAGCAAATTGATGAAGGCCTGCCAGATGATAGGGCCGATGCGAAACTTGGGATCATCCATGCTGCCGCTGACCGGCAAATTCAGATCGATTACACCGTTGCGATCTTTGAGCAGTGCCACGGCCAGCCTCACCGGCAGTGGCACGGCATCCTTGCTGTTCGTCGAAGAACCAAACTCCAGCTGATCGAGCACGATGTGGTGCTGCAAGTCCAGCTTGCGGTTCTCAATTTTGTAGTGCAGCTCGGTGAGGAGTTTTCCCTTGGCGATGTCGTAACCCGCATATTTGCCCGAATATGGGTTGAATGTCGTCAGTTCGATATTCCGGAAAGTCAGCGCGATGTCGGTAAAAAGGGCAGGAGCCAGAAGATTGATCTTTCCGGTGATCTCGACCGGCGCAAAACGGTCGACATTTCCAGACAGTTTGACATCCGCGCGTGAGTCGGCAACGGAGGACTGACCGGAGATGGTGCCGTTCAGTCCTCCGATGACCGCGGAAAAATTCGGCTGGATCGAGAGATCTGAGAAATCCATCGTGCCGTCTTTGACGTCAATCGAACGGATTCGTATGGGCATTTGCGCAGCCGGCTTTGCCGGGGGTGCGTTCGACACTGTTGGAACCGGGGCTTTCGTCGCAGCACTGCCCGGCGGTTTCAGTACGGTTGCGATGTTGAGCGTCTGTTGGGCCGAAATGAACACGCGTCCCTCGGGCCTCGTGATCTGGATACGATCCACGACAAGACTGTCGGGCCCCTGGGCGTAGTCGATTCCGGAAATCGTCAAATTCTGCCATTTGACCAGATCCCGGCGGGCGATCGTGTCGCGCGTGGCGAAATCGGCCAACGTGACGGTTCCGGTATAGTGTAATTTCGGCAGTTTTTTTTCGGGCGCGGCGTCCATGGTGACATTGCCCTTCGCGGAAATTCTACCGCTGTTGATCTGAACTGCGGCCGCAGTCGCGACATAGGGCTGGAGGGGAGTGAGGTCGAAATCGGTAAGATCGAGCGTCAGATGGGTCGCCAGCGGGACCATCCGGACATCGCCGGCCAAATTCACGCGCCCACGGCCGATGCCCAGATCAGCCTCGACTTTGAATGGCTGACTGCCTTCGGTCGAATAGTCCAGGACTGAAAGGCTGACCGGCGCGATATTAAGCTTCACCGCGGGCTTGACCATTCGGTCTTCGACGTCCAACGCCGCGTTCTGGATCGCAATATTGCCGACGCTGATTTTGACCGGCGGCGATGGCGCGGTTTGCGGCGCGGATGATTGCGCGCCAGGCGTGGATTGCGGCGTAAGCTGCATCAAATTCAGCCGGCCATCGGGTTCGCGCCAAACGGTAAGCTTTGCGTCCGTAACGGCGATGCGGTCAACCGTAACGCTGCGTTCAGGCAAAGTGACCGAGACGTTTCCGACCTGCAGTTCGGGGATTGTGATCCATGGCGAGCCGCCGGTGGCTGCTTTGGGTCCGACGCCCAGATCGTGGACATTAACCGAGCTTAGGCGAAGTGCAGCCCGCATCTGATCCGCAAGAGCGATACGGTAATCGCCTGCGAGATCGAGCGATCCGGACATCAAATTGAACGGCAGGGCATCCGCAAGATACGACGCGATCGTCGTTGATCTGAGAGCCGAGACGGCAAATTGCCCGGTCGAGCCCAGAGGCCGGACGGAAAAATTTCCGGACCATGTCAGTCGTTCGCCCGCGGGGGTTGTTCCCTCAAAATGGTATTCATTCTCGAAATTTGCCGCGGTTCGAAAGTCGGTGAGCGTGAATTCGAGTGGTGCGAGCGAGGTCGCGAAAGCCGGGGTGCGGCTCCGGTCCTCCAAGCCAATGCGCCCGTTATGGATCGCGAAGTTGGCGATACGAACGGCCGGAACTGATGTGGACTTCGACGATTGTGGCGACGCCGGTACAAGCTTCGAGAGGTTGAGCGAATGATCGGGATCGACGACAACGCGCAGATCAAGCCGTTCGAAGCGAATCTCGTTAAAGGTCCAGGCGCGATAAATGACCGAACTGACAGCAAATCTGACACGCAGCGAATCGAAGCTGACGATCGGCGCACCGTCCGCCTCAGCGAGCGCAAAACCGCCAATCTCAGCGGCAAACGTGAACGGGTTGAAGCTTACCTTCGCGATCGTGATGCGACGCGCAAGATCAGTACGTACATAACTTTCGATCGCATTTTTGGCGACCCAGGGCACCAGCAGGAACCCTGCCGCGGAGTAGACCGCAAGCAAGAAGGCGACCGCCGCGATCGCTTTCCAACGGCGTTTGACGAAGGTGACGGCATACTCGACCGCCGCAACTTGCATTTGCGCCTCTCCGCTGATGCCCGGAAGGGATCGCGAAACGCTTTAGTTTGAACGATTTGAGCCGCTGAACTCAAGAAGCAATCGACCAACTGGTAATATTTTTAACGTACCCCGGCGCGTTCTTGGTGTCCGTCCGCATTAATGGTCGCCGTACGCCGGGGTTTGGGCGTAGGACGGTACGAGAAGGCCCTGTTGTTTCCACGCCATCCCGCGTTCGGCCCAGGCGGTCGCTTCTGCGACGAAGCGATTCATCTTTTCCGCGGCATCGGGCGTCATCAGTCGCGAGGTATCTGCACGCAGTGAATGCAAGGCCTGCACGGCGTGTTCGTAGTTTCCGTCGCGCACGCTCAGAAGAATCTCACGCCTGTCTTCGGCAATCTGCTTTGCGCCATCAGCATTGAGATAGGCGTCGTCCGCGAATTCATCGCCTTGCGCAGACGTGTCGAAATGTGCCCATACCGGCGCCAGCGCAATCACATCCTTCGTCATCAGCACGTCGGCCAGTTGCAACGCCGCCCGTGCCTGGTTCTGAAACAATTCGGCGCTGACGCGGGTCTTCGCCGCGGGGTAATAGGCCTGAAACCCGGCGCTGGGCCAATCGCCGGAAATGTGCCAGCCCGGCCAGCCGCCGAGATCGACTAGGTAACGTGAGAATCCGCCGCCGAGCCACGGTTGCTGTGGTTTGCCGTTGATGCCGGGACGCGCCGGCACGGCATTGATCGCGCGCGGGAGTTTCTGGTCTTTGATTGCCGCAGTCGCTTCGGCGACCGCGAACGGATTCGGCCAACCCCAGACGTAAGTTGTCGCAGCTTTACCTGTCGGAGAGTATTCATTGCCGTGTTCGGCGAATTGCAATCCGCCGAAATGCTCCAAAGCCAATCCACCGACGACCGTCTTGAACAGCTCAGGATGATCCTTCACCGCGTCGAAGGGGTAACTTGCCTCCGTACCCGGAACGAAGTGGCGGGATTCAAGATAGACGACGATGCTCTTTGGCCGCTGTTCCTGCGGGATCGCCGCGTAATGACGAAGCAGCGCGAGAATTGCCAGGCCGCCATCGTCCTCAATAATGCTTGGCCCATCGACATGCGTCGCCAGCAGGATCGCCTGATCCTTTGCCGTGCCGTAATTGCGCCCGGGCAATGTCGCGACGGTCTCATAGGCTGCCGCGTTTGCTTCTTCATGCGCGTTGAGAACGAGCGTCGCGGTCTTCCCGGCTGCGGCGTCGCGCAGCACTTTCGCGCCGGCGACGCGATCAAGCATCAGAAGCGGTACGTTGAACTGACGCGGCGTGGGATGGATGCGTGTTCCCGCCGCAGCGAGGGGTGAGAGGTCCATCACCGTGACCGCAGCGGCGGCGCCGGACGGCATCAGCACATTGGTAATCACCGGACGGATTTGTCCGAACTGGTCGCGGTTGCGGAAGCTGGCTTCGACCGAAACCGGGGTCCTGGCAAATAATGCTGTCGGAAAGGCGTCCGGGTCCGAGCGGTATTCATAGTCCTTGTACGAATCGTTAGCGCCCGGATTGCCCCATTGCGGCGAAGGTGGTGGCTCGGCCGGTGCCGGTGCCTTGCACAAAGGAGGATTTCCGCAATATCCGTCTGCACGCGGTGCTGGAACACTCAGCGGAATCCGGCGCGGCGTACCCAGCGTCTCGTAGGGCTGTTGTTTTATGACGACGATTTTGCCGGCAAGCGCGCTCAGGGGCTGCCGCTGGTCGACCGGCAAATTCAGGTCGTAAAGGATCATGGGCGCGGTCACGCCCTTAGGGCCGGTTGAGCCCGACTGTGTGCCATAGCTCGCGATGTCAACCGGTACGCCATCGGAAATCAGCGACCAGCCGCTCTTGTCGGGAAATTCACTCGTGTACCAGCGCGTATACGGATAGGGCAGGTCGGTGATTTTCATGCCGAGCGATTTCATCTCGCCATGCATGAATGCCATGAATTTCTTCCAGCCCGGCCCGGCGGTATAGGCCGGGCCCCAGGAATCCTTCTGATCGAGCCAGTTCTGGATGACCTGCACTGGAACCAGGCCGGCGGGCGCAGGCTGCGCATCGGCAGAGCAGAACGCTGCGATGGCGAGGGCACCCGCCGCCAGGCCACTAATGCGAACGGGCGTCATTGCACGGGGAAGGCTTTCGCCTTGCGCCATTCGGGCGCCGCATCGGCCGAACGCAAATAATCGATCAGCGCCTTTGCGGCAGCGCGGTTTTTCACACTGGTGGAGAGAAATCCCGTGATGTCGACCGGTGTCGCAGCCGCGGGTGGAACCGCACCGACGATATCAAGTCCGGGATTGCGCATGTCGCTGAGATAGGGTCCGAAGGCGATTTCGTCCTCGCCACTGGCCACTGCCCTCTGGACATCACCTCCGCCGGGCATCCATTTGATCTTGGGCTGGACTTCATTCGTCATGCCCATTTTGTCGAGCGCCAGCAGCACCGCACCACCGACGCTGCCCTGTTTGGGATCGACCGAGGCAATCGACTTGGCATTGCGCAGCGTCGCCTTCACCGCCGCGAGACTCGAAATGTCCGGCTTGGGCGCGCCTTTCTTCACCGCAATCGCCAGCCGCAGCCGGGCAACCACTGTCTCGCTCCCGCGGTCGACATTCCCTGTGCGGATGGCGTCGTCGAACGGCGCGAACAGCAGCGTGACATCTTTCGCCCCGCCTTTGGCGACCGTCTCGCGTGTGCCCACGCCGGATCCATAAGTTATGGTCACGTGGTCACCGGTTTTGGCTTCAAAATTCGCAACCAGATGGTCCATGGTTTCCTTGATCGGATTGGGCGACAGCAGCGTGATTTCCGTCTGCGCCGATGCAGCCGACGAGATACCAAGTACAAAAACAGCGGCGGTGATCGCAGTGGCAAGTTTCATGTCGAGACCTCCTTGAGTGTCAGTTTTGAGCCGGCAGTTCGATCGCAGCCATGTCGCTTCGGATATCCAACTTTGTTCCGAACGGGCGCGACAATCCGGCCAGACGTTCGAGAATGTAATGTGCCTGTTCGCCCGACGCCGGACGCGGCAGCCCCCGCGTCTGCAGGAACAGATTGTTGGTGTGCTCATCATGCACGTCCGGTGTGCCCTGGCCGATTTTGTTCAGCGCGATGGGACGGAAACTCACCGATTGCAGCTTGCGCCCCTGGAATCGCACATAGGCGACAACACTTTCCCAATTGATCGGCTCGTCGAGATTGGTATCGGCGGGCGGCGCCTGGAAGATGAAATTGCCAAGGTCGAAAAAGATCGGCTTGCCTTTGTAGATTTCAATGCCGTGCAGCAACGGTGCGCCATGCATCACAATAATATCTGCGCCGGCATCGACTTCGTCATGTGTCCATTGTTTCAGCCAGGCGGGCGGCGCAAGGCGCTCGGGCAGCTCCTCCACCAGGATGGTGTTGAAGGGTTTGTCGAACACGTGATTATGCTCATATACGATCACCAGATCGGCTCTTTGCCGGGCTGAGCGGATGTTTTGCAGGATGCGCTGGGCATCCTCCGCATTGGGTTTGTTGTTCTCGACGCGCAATTCGTTCACGCCAGGACGGTTCGCGGTGGCCGAGCCGCCCGGGGGAACCAGACCCGACGCGATTGCGATCAGCGCAACAGTACCTTTCGCAGTGCGCAGGTAAGCGGGCGCAGATGCCTGGGAAATGTTGTTTCCGGTTCCGGCATGCGCGAGCCCGAGCTTCTCCGCGTCCGCAAGCGCGTTTTCAATTCCGAAAGTCTTCAGATCGAAAGCATGATTGTTGGCCAGCGAAATCAGATTAAAGCCGAAAGACTTCAGTGCACCCATCGCTTCCGGCGGCGACAGGAAGCGTCCGTCCCTGGGGGACTGGCCCTTGGTTACGTCGAGAATGGTGGATTCGAAATTTGTGAACGCCACATCTCCCGTGAGCAGGGACTTGATCACCGGGACGGCGGCGGGTGCATGGGCTCGGATATCGGACCGGATCATCGACTGCCCGGTCAGTGTGATCGAGATCGTCTGGTCCGACGCCGCCGCGGCTGCGGACCCGCACAGAAGTGTTGCACTCAGGGCGGCGCAAATGAGCCAGTGACGCATCTCTCGCTTCCCGATATGGAGGCCGCCACCCGTCGCGCATACGCGCGCAAATGAGTGGCGGCTCAAACTTTACTGAAACCTGATCATGGTTGTGCGGGTCGGCGTGACGCTGTTCCGGACATTGACCGGCCCGGTTTCCGTCAGGTGAACCAGCGCATATTGCTCGTTGTATTCATTCTCGCCGGCCGAGCAATCGACCGGAAGGATGACCTTATAGTTGCGTTGTGCCGCTTCGATTGCGGTTCCCATGGCGGCGCCCTGGAACGAGTTGCCGCAGATAATCACAGTTTTAACCCCCGCCTGGCGCAGGATCGGTTGCAGGGTCGAGCCCTGGAATTTGTCGGCCCCGCCCTGACGATACCACTCGCCCGCACGTGGTTTGATACCCGGATCGACGACATCGTCCGGCGTCGCTTTGCCGCCGGCGCCGACGAGGCTGTACCAAACCACCATGTTATGGGCCCGCGCCATGTCATGCATGCGTTTGATGTTCGGAATCGCGGCGACACAACGGGGACGCGCGTTGCAGCCAGCCTTCATTATATCGAGAAACAGCACGGCGGTCGTCGCGGGATCGACCGTGACCTCCTTCAGTGCCGGCGGAGCCGGAATGGCCGCGGTACTCCAGTCGGAAACAACATCGGCAATCGATGGCGTTGCAAGCGAGGCGATGAGCAGCGCGCCGGCGGCGGCCGCAATGCGTGTCGGGGTCATGTTTCCCTCCCAGGATTAAGACAGCTCAGGATACCGGACATTGCCCAAAACCACCATTCCGCAGGATAATGCCGGCTGTCTCGCGGCAAGGAGGCTCGGCATGCGTTACCTCGCTATTCTCATCGCAGCCAATGTCGTCGCCGGAGCTGCTTACGCCGATGCCTGGCAGGAATATCGGTATCCCGATTATGCCTTCGCAGTGATGCTTCCGGCCGCGCCCAAGGCCGAAGCCACGACCTATCAGGCGGTTGACGGCCGTTCGGTGCCGGCGCGGACATGGTCGGTGGACACCGGCAGCGCGCAGTTCAAAATCACGGTCGCCGATATCGCCAACAGCGGGCTGCAGGAAAACGCGATCATCGATCATGCGATGAAAGCGCTGTCCCAGGGCGGCGAAGTGAAGGTGGATTATCCGCACCGCATTTCTCAGGTCTATGGCCGGCAATTCAGCATCGTCAACCGCGACGGCAGCCGGGAAACGGCAGCGGTGTTCGACTACAACAACCGGGTCTATCAGATCGAAGCAAAACTACTTCCCGGCGGCGACGACACCGACCTGATCCGCTTCCAGCAGTCGCTGATCTTCACCGATGGCGGCACCAATCGCCCGCCCGAGCTGAGGAACGCTTTGCGTGAGGCCTGCCGCGGGATCGTCAATAACCCCGCCGGACCCGACGACCCGAGGTGCACGAGAAAATAAAAGAGAAATGAGAAAAGAGGAGCGAGAAAGGAGAGGCCCTCGCTCCTCGTTCCGCGCTTCTATTTTCTACGCCGCGATCACCTGTTCGGCTTCGGTCAGGGAAACGGAGACCAGGCGCGACACGCCGCGTTCCTGCATGGTCACGCCAAACAGCCGGTCCATGCGCGACATGGTCAGGGCGTGATGGGTGATGACCAGGTAGCGCGTGTCGCCCATGCGGCGCATTTCATCCAGCAATCGGCAGAAGCGATCGACATTGGCGTCGTCCAGTGGCGCGTCCACTTCGTCGAGCACACAGATCGGCGCCGGGTTGACCAGAAACACCGCGAAGATCAGCGCGATTGCGGTCAACGCCTGTTCTCCGCCGGACAGCAATGACAGCGTTGTCAGTTTCTTGCCCGGCGGCCGCGCGAGAATCTCGAGGCCGGCTTCCAGCGGTTCCTCGGAATCGACCAATGTCAGTTTGGCTTCGCCGCCCTGGAAAAGCTCGGTAAACAGCCGCTCGAAATTCCGGTTCACCTTGTTGAAAGACTCGATCAGCTTTTCGCGTCCTTCGCGGTTCAGCGTCTGAATCCCCCGTTTCAGCCGTTGGATGGCGCCATCAAGATCGTTGCGTTCGGCCAGCAATGCCTCGAGCCGGGTTTCGTATTCCCGGGTTTCTTCCTCGACGCGCAAATTGACCGCGCCGAGCGACTCACGCTCGTGTTTAAGTTTTTCGACCCGCTTCTCAATCTCCTCGATCGGACGGGTTTCGCTGTCATCGGCTTCGGCTCTCGCAGCGAGCTCATCCGGCGATGCATTCAGTTCGTCGTGAATCCGGCGCGAAAGTTCGCCCTGCCGCTCAACCGCCGCAACGGAACGCGCGGCGCATGCGGCGCGTTCTTCGCGGGCTTCAGACAGCGTTTGCTGTGCTGCTTTGACTGCGATTTCGGATTCGGCCAGGGCGGCTTCGGCGTCCACACGGGCCTGGGTTGCAAGCTGGAGCGCCAGTTTGGAGTTGGCGATGGAATCGATCAAGCTTACCCGGCGGCTCTCAATCTCGACCGGTACTGCGTCGGCCGCCGCCAATTCGTCCGTCAGGCCCGCGACGCGCGCGGTGAGCGTTTCAATGTGCCGGATGGCGGCAACACTTCGCGCCGACCACTGGCTGAGATCACGTTCAACACCGGAAAGCCGCTCATTGCGCGCCCGGGCTTCAGCGCTGAGGTGCTGGAGCACCGAACGGGCTTCGGCTTCGGTCGTGCGCGCCGCGGAAGACTGGCGTTTGGCATCGTCAAGGGCGGTCATCAGCCCGGTTCCGTCGCCGAGCATGGCGATATTTTCTTCGGCAGCCGCAACCGCTCTCAACGCCGATGCCCGCTGATCGCCGAGCGCGCGGATTTCCGCATCCAGCGTTGCAATCTGGCCTGCGCCTTCCGCTGCCTTGAGCGCGATACGTGCCGCACGGTCTTGCGCTCGGGCGAGTGACGCTTCAGCTTCGCGCAAAATCCGGTGTGCCTCGCGTGCGGCCTCCTGGGCCGCCGCTGTCGCACGCTGCGCAACCGACAACTCCTCTGCGGCC
>JAGWSK010000053.1 GCA_028869355.1 Alphaproteobacteria bacterium
CACATCCGCAATCCGGACGTCAGGCTGCGCATCGCCGAAGAGACGATCGAGATCTACGCGCCGCTCGCCGGGCGCATCGGCATGCAAAACATGCGAGAGCAGCTGGAAGACCTGGCATTCGCGGTGATGGATCCGGAAGCGCGCGAGTCCATCGTCCGGCGTATGGAGCTTCTTGATGCGCAGTCGTCGGGGCGGATCACGCGCATTGCCGACGAAATCCGCCGCAAGCTGGCCGAAACCGGCATTGAAGCGTGGGTGCAGGGCAGGGCCAAACGTCCTTACTCGATCTGGCGCAAACTCAAGGACAAAAAAACCAATTTTGAGCAGCTTTCAGATGTCTTTGGTTTCCGGGCGGTGGTCGCCAATGTCGAAGATTGTTACCGGGCGCTGGGTGTTTTGCACCGCACCTGGCCGATGATTCCCGAACGCTTCAAAGATTTCATTTCCCTGCCGAAAACCAACGGCTACCGCTCCATACACACCACCGTCATGGGGCCTGAAAACCAGCGCGTCGAGGTGCAAATCCGGACGCAGGAAATGCATGACGTGGCGGAACGCGGGGTGGCTGCCCATTGGCGTTACCGTGAAAAGGTCGACGAGAGCGATCCGACTGCGGTGCGCGCCTATGAGTGGCTCCGCGATATGGTTGATCTGATCGAGCGCGGCGAGAGCCCGGAAGAATTCTATGAGCATTCCAAGCTCAGCCTGTACCAGGATCAGGTGTTCTGCTTTACGCCCAAGGGCAACCTGATTGCGCTTCCACGCGGCGCCACGCCGATCGACTTTGCCTATTTCGTACACACGGATGTCGGCAACACGGCGGTCGGCTCCAAAGTTAACGGCGTGCACACGCCGTTGCACACGCCGCTCAAAAATGGCGATCAGGTCGAGATCATTCGCTCAAAAGAACAAACACCGTCGCCATTGTGGGAGCGCTTTGCCGTCACCGGACGCGCGCGCGCGGAAATTCGCCGCTTTTTGCGCCACGCCCAGCGGGACCAGCAGGTGTCACTGGGACGTAAAATCCTGGGAAAAGTTTTCTCGGATGAGGGTTTCGAACTCACGGATAAAGCCGTGGAAGGGGTCCTGCGCAAATTGCGTCTGGCCAAAGCCGAGGATGTCTATGCGGCGGTGGGGCGAGGCGCGTTGCGCGCCGATGATGTGTTGCAGGCGGTCTATCCCGAGTTGAAGCGCGATCCCAATCGCAAGAGGCCGGCTTATCTGGAGCCGAAGTCAACCGGTCTGTCGATTGCGGGACTCACGGAAGGCATCGGATATCGCCTCGGCCAGTGCTGTCATCCGATTCCGGGCGACCGAATCATCGGCTTGATGGTTCCGGGCGAAGGCTGCATTGTGCACACGATCGATTGTGAAGTGCTCGAAAGATACCAGGACAGCGCCGACTGGATCGATGTCCGTTGGAAAGACCGTGGCGGTGCGATGTCGGTGGCGCGCATCGTCGTGCGGGTGAAAAATGCGCCGGGCGCGCTTGCCGCCGTCGCCAATGTCATCGGCCAGAATGGTGCGAATATTTCAAATCTCAAGATTTCCAGCCGTAATCCGCTCTATTTCGAATTCCAGATCGATGCCGAAGTGCGCGATGCCGCGCATCTCGAAAATCTGATTCGGGCTTTGCGAGTGGATTCGACCGTCGAAGCCGTCGAACGCATGCGGGGTCTCGATCCGGACGAGCACGGAATGGCGATTTCGGGAGGACCGGAACCCGGTCAGGGAATTCTGCCCCTGGAACATACCCGGCACTAGATTATGGCCGGTCATTCTCCCCGCCTGCGCCTCGGCGTAAACATCGATCATGTCGCAACGCTGCGCAATGCCCGCGGCGGCGCACATCCGGATCCGCTGCGGGCGGCGCAGCTTGCGCTCGCGGCCGGTGCCGATGGCATTACGGCCCACCTTCGCGAAGACCGCCGCCACATCGATGATCGCGATCTCGCGGCACTGATCGACGCAAAAATACCGGTGAATCTCGAAATGGCCGCCACGGACGAGATGTTGAAGATCGCGCTCGCGTCCCGGCCGGCCTGGTGCTGCCTTGTCCCGGAACACCGCGAAGAACGCACCACGGAGGGCGGACTCAACGTGGTGGGCAATGCGAACTGGCTTAAGACGGTCGTCGCATCGCTCAAACGCGCCAGGATTTCAGTTTCCCTGTTTATTGAGCCGGATCCACGGCAGATTGAGGCCGCGCGCGATTTGGGAGCGGAAGCGGTCGAACTGCACACGGGCGCCTGGTCCAATGCGGTAGAAGGGGGCAATCGCGATGAGTCCGGTCGACTTTTGGCAGCGCTGCAGAACGCCGCACGCGAAGCCTCGCGGGCCGGGATTGAAGTCCATGCTGGCCATGGACTTGGTTTCGCCAATGCTGGTCCAGTGGCGGCAATTCCGGAGATCGTAGAACTCCAGATCGGCCATTTTCTGATCGGCGAGGCGGTCTTTTCAGGTCTCGAGGCCACGATCCGTCAAATGCGCAAATTGATGGACGACTCGCGATGATCATTGGACTGGGCAGTGACCTCATTGATATCCGGCGCATCGAAACGACACTCGACCGGTTCGGCCGCCGGTTTACCGATCGGGTTTTTACCGAGGTCGAACAGCGCAAATCGGACCGCCGTATCCAGCGCGCTGCGACTTACGCCAAGCGTTTTGCCGCCAAAGAAGCCTGCGCCAAAGCGTTGGGAACCGGATTGCGGGCCGGCGTCTTCTGGCGCGATATCGGAGTGATCAATTTGCCCACCGGTCAGCCGACGATCCAATTGACGGGCGGTGCTGCCCGGCGCCTGCGGCAGATCACCCCGCCAGGCATGACGGCACGAATTGTGCTTAGCCTGACCGATGACTTTCCGCTGGCTCAGGCAATTGTGATCATCAGCGCGGAGCCGGAAACCAGGCTTGTTGGAACCGCAGAAGGTTGACGGCGCTTCGCATGCACTCTAAGCCGCGTTCCTGCCTCGCTGCCCGACGGCTGCAACCCATCCGGAATTGCCCGACCGCTGTGATTATTCAACAAAAAGGCCGATGAATGCCGCCCGACGATATTGACCGCACGAGTGCCATGACGAACACCCAGAAGGCGAAGCCCGCAAAGCGGGATTCCTGGCTCGAAGTAGTCAAAACAATCATTTACGCGCTGCTGATTGCCGGGGTTATTCGCTCTCTGATCTTTCAGCCGTTCAACATTCCCTCCGGTTCGATGGAGGCGACCCTGTTGGTGGGCGATTATCTGTTCGTGTCGAAATCGTCTTATGGCTATAGCCGGTACTCATTCCCCTGGGGAATGATCCCGTTCTCGGGCAGGATCGTCCCGTTCCAGCCGACTCGCGGAGACGTCGTCGTATTCAAGTTCCCGGGCGACAACTCGACCGATTACATCAAGCGTTTGGTTGGTTTGCCAGGCGACCGGATCCAGGTGAAGAACAGTATTCTTTACATCAATAGCAAGCAGGTGCCGCGCGTCAGATTGCAGGATTACATTGTCCCGGCCGGCGACTCGCCGCCATGCTTTGGTTACGGCGGGACCCAAAATCGTATTCCCCAGTACCGCGAAACGCTGCCAAACGGGGTCAGCTACAAAATTCTCCAGTGTGATCCGGAAAACGATTTGAACAACACTTCGGTGTTCGTAGTACCGGAAGGCCATTACTTCATGATGGGTGACAATCGGGACAATTCCGCCGACAGCCGCGCCAATGTCGGATATGTTCCGTTCGAGAATCTGGTCGGCAAAGCGGAAGTCATCTTCTTCTCCACCAATGGTGACGCGCACTTCTGGGAATTCTGGAAATGGCCGTTCACGATCCGCTTCGACCGGATCGGTGAAGTCATCCGCTGATAATGAACCCACTGCGGCGCTCGAGCAGCGCCTGGGACATCACTTTGGCGATCCGGATCTGCTGACACTGGCGCTCTCACATTCCAGTGCAGGTACCGCCGGCGATAATGAACGGCTGGAATTCCTCGGCGACCGTGTTCTTGGCGTGGTCATCGCAGAGAAGCTTTACGCCGATTTCCCGAATGAGGACGAGGGCGGCCTTGCCGTGCGGCTCAACGCAATGGTCCGGCGCGATGCCTGCGCCAAAGTCGCGCGCCAGGTGGAATTGGCGCCGCATATCCTGATGGCGAGTTCGGAATCATCCAGCGGCGGCCGGGAGAAGAACGGAATTCTGGCCGGCGCCTGCGAAGCGGTGATTGCCGCCCTCTATCTCGACGGTGGGATGGCCGCCGCAAAAGCATTCATCCTGAAGTATTGGCAGGACATGTTCGCCGATTGCTTACCCGATCTGCGGGATGCCAAGACTGTACTTCAAGAATGGGCGCAGTCAGGAGCCCTGCCGGACAGGCCGCAGCCGAAATACCGGCTCAAGCACCGCTCTGGCCCAGACCACGCGCCCTTATTCATGGTCGAGGTCGACGTGCCCGGTTGTGAGTCAGAAACGGGCGAAGGACCGACCAAACGTGCTGCCGAGCAGGCGGCTGCACGGGCAATGCTGGTTCGTCTGGGCCTGTGGACATGACCGGAGCTGATAATCGACCGGAAACACGCTGCGGCTTTGTCGCCGTTCTGGGCGCTCCCAATGCCGGCAAATCCACTCTGGTCAATGCACTGGTCGGTCAGAAAGTATCCATCGTCACCCAGAAGGTTCAAACCACTCGCGTTCCGGTGCGCGGGATCGCAATAAGCGATAATACGCAAATCATATTCGTGGACACGCCCGGAATTTTTTCGCCAAAGCGCCGGCTCGACCGGGCGATGGTGAATGCGGCCTGGAAGGGCACCGATACCGCGGATGCGATTCTTGTGGTGGTGGATGCCGCGGACGTTTCGGCAAAACCCCAGGGCCACGCCGCGGCCGACACCAATCTGATTCTTGATGGCTTGGCCGAATCCGGAAAGCCACCGATTCTGGTATTGAATAAAGTCGATGCGATCAGACGGGATTTGCTGCTGCCGTTAACCCGTGAATTGAGCGCGCGGAGCCGTTTCTCACATGTGTTCATGGTTTCGGCGGCCACCGGTGAAGGGCTGGCCGACCTCATGAACTGTTGCGCCAATTTGATGCCCAGGGGGCCATTTCTCTATCCCGAAGATCAGGCCGCCGACATTCCGTCGCGCCTGCTCGCGGCCGAAATCACCCGTGAGAAGCTTTGTCTGCGTCTGCATGACGAGTTGCCTTACGCTTCCAGCGTTGTGACCGAGAGCTGGAAGGAGCAAAAAGATGGGTCCGTGCGAATCGATCAGCTCATCCTGGTCCAGCGCGAAAGCCAGAAAGCGATCGTCGTCGGCAAAGGCGGGCAGGCGATCAAGGCCATCGGTCAGGCGGCACGCATCGAATTGGAGACTCTCTTTGGCCGCCGCGTCCATCTGTTTCTGCACGCCAAAGTGCTGGAGAACTGGCAGGACCGCCCGGCATATTATCGCGAATGGGGTCTCGAATTTCCGGCGGACGGTGATTCAAAACCGGGGAGGGCGTGACCGTGCAATGGTGTGACGAAGCCATTGTCCTCTCGTTGCGGCCGCATGGTGAAACTGCGGGTATCCTCGAGCTGCTGACGCGCAAACATGGCCGGCATCTCGGCGTTGTGCATGGCTGTTCGTCGTCGCGGATTCGGGGCGCGCTTCAGCCCGGAAACCGGTTGAATGTCACGTGGCGAGCCCGCATCGCAGAGCATCTCGGCGTGCTCGAAACCGAATTGATGATTGCCCGCGCACCGCAGTTCTTTGAACGGCGCAGTTCGTTGACCGGTTTGAATGCGGCCATTGCTGTTGCGGCAGCGGTGCTGCCGGAACGTGAACCGCATGAGGCCGCATATGAGGGCGGCGATGCCCTGCTCGACGCGATTTCCGGTGGCGATCTGGCCGATTGGGGAACGCTCTTTGTTTATTGGGAGCTGGGCCTTCTGCACGAACTCGGTTTCGGCCTGGATCTCTCTGCCTGTGCCGTGACCGGTGCGAGTCATGACCTGATTTATGTATCGCCCCGGAGCGGACGCGCCGTTTCACGTGACGCAGGCCAGAATTATCGCGATCGGCTTTTGGCATTGCCGCAATTTCTTCGCAGTCCCGGAATCGAAGCGGACATGGCCGGTATTGCGGCCGGATTGCAACTTACGGCGCATTTCCTGTCGCGCTGGGTGCTAAACCCATATGGAAGGGAGATTCCATTCGCGCGCCAGCGACTCGCGGACCTCGCGGGCCGGGGTCTGAGTTTAGATGAGTGACGATAATGGATGATGTTCAGCAAGACGATATCAGACCAGAACCGCTATCCCGGGCCTTGTCGGAACGGTATCTGGCATATGCACTATCGACCATAACATCGCGTGCGTTGCCGGATGCACGTGACGGCCTGAAACCCGTACACCGGCGGCTTCTCTACGCCATGCGCGAACTCGGCCTCAATCCCGCAGCGGGTTTCAAGAAATGCGCGCGCGTCGTGGGCGATGTGATCGGCAAATATCATCCGCATGGCGACCAGGCGGTTTACGATGCTCTGGTGCGGCTGGCGCAGGATTTTGCCGTTCGCTACCCGCTGGTCGAGGGTCAGGGCAATTTCGGCAACGTGGATGGGGATAACCCGGCTGCGATGAGGTACACGGAAAGCCGCCTCACCGCGCTTGCGGGTGCTTTGCTCGACGGCATTGAAGAGGACGCGGTTGATTTCCGCGCCACCTATGACGGCGAGGATCGCGAACCGGTCGTATTGCCGGCAGCCTTCCCGAACCTTCTCGCCAACGGCGCCACGGGCATTGCCGTTGGCATGGCGACTTCGATTCCGCCGCACAATCTCGGTGAACTCTGCCAGGCGCTGACGGCGCTGATTGAAAATCCCAAAGTTCAGGACCGCACGATTTTCAAGTTCGTGAAAGGTCCGGATTTCCCAACGGGGGGCGCGATTGTCGACGATCCCGCCGCCATCAGGGCGGCGTACAGCACCGGCCGGGGGAGTTTCCGTGTGCGTGCGCGGTGGCGGCGCGAAGAGGGTGCGCGGGGTGCATGGAATATCGTCGTGGACGAGATTCCCTATCAGGTTCAGAAGTCGAAGCTGATTGAACGCATCGCCGAACTGATCGAACAGAAAAAAATGCCGGCACTGGACGATGTCCGCGACGAGTCAACCGAAGATATTCGAATCGTTCTTGTGCCAAAAACCAGGACCATTGATCCGGACATATTGATGGAACAGCTGTTCCGGGAAACCGAGCTGGAATCCCGTGTTCCGCTGAATCTCAATGTGCTCGACCGCGGCCTTGTTCCGCGCGTGATGAGTCTGCGGGAAGCCTTGCAGGCGTTCATCGATCACCGGCGTGAAGTGCTCGGCCGCCGCAGCCGGCATCGGCTGGCGAAGATCGCCGACCGGTTGGAAGTCCTGGACGCATATCTCATCGTTTATCTGAATATCGACAAGGTCATTCGCATCATCCGGACCGAGGATGAACCCAGGCCCAAATTGATGAAGGCGTTCAAACTGTCCGAGCGGCAGGCAGAAGCCATCCTGAATATGCGGCTCAGGGCATTGCGCAGGTTGGAAGAAACCGAAATCCGTCGTGAACACGATGCACTCACAAAAGAGCAGAAGGAGCTGAACCGGTTGCTTCGATCCGAAAAACTTCAATCGGAGAAGCTTATCGACGAGATCAAGTCCATCGACGGGCAGTTCGGTGAGGGAACGATCGGCAAACGGCGCACGGTGATCACCGGGCAAAAGGAACTCGAACAAATTCTCGCCAAAGCCGACGAAGCGGCCGAAGTCATCGCCGCGGTGCAGCGCGAGCCGATTACCGTCGTGTGTTCGGACAAGCTGTGGATACGTACGTTGAAGGGACACCAGGAGGAGAACGACAGCATCAAATATCGCGAGGGCGACAGGCGCCGTTTCTGGCTCCATGCCGAGACGACCGACGGCCTGATGCTGTTTGCGACCGATGGCAGATTCTTCACCCTGGATTGTTCAAAGCTTCCGGGTGGGCGCGGCCTCGGAGAACCCATACGTGACTTCATCGACCTGCCGCCGGAAGCCGATATCGTCGCTGCCTTCGTTCACAGCCCGGGACGCAAAATCCTGGTGGCTGCAACATCGGGGCATGGCTTTGTCACCGACGAAGATACCGCGGTCGCCATGACGCGGTCCGGGAAAAAAGTCATGAATGTGCCGCCCGAAGTCGAGGCGGCTGTGTGCCGCGTGGCAGCGGGAGACATGGTCGCGGTGGTCGGCGCGAACCGCAAATTGCTGATCTTCCCCTTGAGCGAAGTTCCAGAGCTGGCGCGTGGCCGCGGTGTGATTCTGCAGCGCTACCGCGACGCAAAACTCAGCGATGCTTGCGTGTTCAACTGCAAAGACGGGTTGCGCGACGACAATGGACGCGTGTTCTCGGCCGCGGAACTGAAGGACTATTTTGGCGAACGCAGCCATGCCGGCCGTGTTGTGCCCCGCGGTTTCGCCAAGTCGAATAAGTTCGGATAAGCCGGAGACAGAAACGAGATCTCTGGATCTCGTTGGCCGCATCCCGCGCGGGCAAATTGCCTTTGGCAATTTATTGTCCCCGCGCGGGGCCCTGAAGCGGCGCTCCGCTATATCTCTCCTCGCTTCTACGCCATCGGCATCGCTCGTGCGATGATCTCATCGACATCGGCATCGCCGGCGAACGCGCCATAGCTTTGATGGATGTCATCGCCCAATCGCGACGCGCAAAAAAGATCCGCGTCCGCCGCCGGCGCATGGCGCAACATCAGGCTCGCTTCGAGCAGCACTGCAATGCGTTCGGAGATTCGCCGGGCATTTTCTTCGCCGGTCTGCCCGAACAATGCGGCCGAGTTGGAAACGGCCCGATCGAAATGCCGGTTCGCGCCTGCCGCGAGTTTTAGTTCCGATATCAATACGTCGGTGGCCCCCTTATGGCGTGCCATCGCTCTCAGCACATCGAGGCAGATGACGTTTCCAGAACCTTCCCAGATGCCGTTCAGCGGCGCCTGCCGGTAATATCGCGCAATCGGCCATTCTTCGACGTAACCGCCGCCACCGTGACATTCCATGCATTCGGCGACATGGCCAATGACGCGCTTGTTCAACCAGTATTTCGCGATGGGAGTGGCGAGGCGCGACAACAATTGGGCGGTCTCGTCATGCTGCATTTCGTCGAAGCTGCGCGACAGCCGGAAAGCGAGCATGGTTGCGGCTTCGGCTTCGACGGCAAGATCGGCCAGCACCCGGCGCATCAGCGGCTGATCCACCAGAAGTTTGCCGAAGGCGCGCCGGTGGGACGTATGCCACATCGCTTGCGCGAGAGCCGTTTGCATGAAAGCCGCAGGGGCCACTGCGCAATCGAGTCTGGTGTGATGCACCATATCGATCAGCGTGCGGATTCCGCGGCCTTCTTCACCGATGAGCACCGCTTCGGCGCCATGATATTCGATCTCGGATGATGCGTTCGCGCGGTCGCCAAGCTTGTCCTTCAGGCGAATGATATGAATGCCGTTGTGTTTCCCGTCGCGGCCTATGCGCGGCGCGAGGAAGCAGGTCAGGCCATTCTCTGTCTGGGCCAAGGTGAGAAAACCGTCCGACATCGGCGCGGAGCAGAACCATTTGTGTCCGTCGAGGCGGTACCACCCATCGCCCAGTGGATCTGCCCGTGTCGTATTTGCGCGCAGGTCTGAGCCACCCTGCTTCTCCGTCATCGCCATGCCGATCGTTACGCCGCGTTTCATGCCGGCCGGCCGCTCGGACGGATCATATTCGGCAGCAGCGACGGCCGGAATCCATTTCGCTGCGGTTTCGGCGGCGTGTTTCAGCGCTGCCGGAGCGGCATAGGTCATGGTCACCGGACAGCACACGGATGGTTCGACTTTCGCGAGCAGATACTCAAGCGCTGCGTGAAGCGTGTGGCCGCATTGGTCCCCCCGCCACGGCGCGGCCGAAGTTCCGGCCTTCAGCGCCTTGCTGATGATGGTGTGATAGGCCGGGTGGTATTCCACGCGATCGGTGCGCCGGCCATAGCGGTCGTGGCTGTGCAATTCCGGCGTGTGCCGGTGGATGGCCGCTGCCATCTCCCACATTTCCGCCGCTCCCATCGCGGCCCCGAACTCTTGCAGCTGGGCCTTGTCAATCGCCGCGCCTTCCCGGTCGATCGTTTCCGTCAGCACACGGTCGCTGGCGAAAAGATTAACGTTCTCGAAGGGCGGCGGCTGGTTGGCGATATCGTCCGTCCACGTCTCGTTCTCGCTCATGTGCTTAAACCCAAGCCTTCGGTTGGCACAGTTTGGTCACAGAAACTCATCGGAGCAATGCGCATTTACGGTAACGGATACGAGAGGAAATCACGCGCAACTCAACGCGCGCGATCGTAGTCATGCAAGTGGTACGCAGCTTGTTATTTGCACTGGTACTGTCGGGCATCATGCCGTCGATTGGCCTGTCTGCGACTGTGGCGCCCGAACGCGAAAGCTTTACTCCGGTTCCGCTGTCTCATGCCTCAAATGAAGCGCAATCGCTATGGCCGAGACTGAAGCGCGGGCTTACTCCGGAACTCTACGGCAATTTTGACCTCTTCATATATGTGAACAAAGCGGAGCAGGGGCCCTGGGCCCAGCACCTCTACGCATTCGCCAAACCGTCAGGACAAAATCCCGACGCCGAAATGATTTTAATGATGGACACGGCCGCATCGACGGGACGCGAGACGATGGAGCGCGCGAGAGACGGCCAGTTCGTATCGACGTCCACGCCGGCCGGATTCTATGAACTCGATCCACAACGCTTCGAGATGGGGCACCAATCACGCCAGTGGCGGCAAGACATGCCGAATTCCATGTTTTTCAACTGGCAGAACAAAGGCGCGCAAACCGGGCTCGCCATACACGGCGTGACGGATGCGCCGTCGATTGCGGCACTTGGCCATCGCGCCAGCGCGGGCTGCATCCAGATTTCGCTGGATGCGTCGCGACAGTTGTTCGACTTCATCACCGGCGATTTCGAAGGCGACGTCGCCCAATTTGCCTATGACAGGAAAAAGCGCACGATCACCAATACCGGTGAATTGGCACGGGGCAAGGACGGCCAGATTGTGATGGCCCACGGCTATCGCGTGCTCGTGATTGTCGAGAACCTGGCGAACGGCCTGCTGACGTCGCAGCTGGTGACCGCGCAAAGCACTCATCCCGGGTGAACGAACCGGCGGGTTTGGGCATTTCATTTGTATAGGGATGAGTGGATCTGCGGATCATTTCGCGGCATGCGCGACCTCATAGAACGCGATTGCCGCCGCGTTTGAAACATTGAGGCTCTCGATCATCCCACGCATCGGAATATGGGCGCTGGTATCGCAGCGTTCGCGGACAAGACGCCGCACGCCGCTGCCTTCTGCGCCCAGCACAATGGCGACATCGCTGCCATTGAGTGCTGCGCGGATGTCCTCGGGTCCATCTGTGGCCAGCGCGATGCGCCAAATGCCGAACCTGGACATGTCCTCGAGCGCTCGGGCGATGTTCACCACGGCAATTCGCGGGATCTGGTCAAGCGCCCCCGATGCCGCCTTGGCGAGGACGCCGGATTCAGGCGGTGAGTGCCGCGCCTGCACAATCACTGCGGTAAAGCCGAATGCCGCGGCGGAGCGCAGGATCGCGCCTTCATTGTGAGGATCGGTGATCTGGTCCAGGACTGCGAACCGCCGGCTGCCCGGCGTACAGGTTTCGATCACTTCATCGAGATCGCGTTGGGGCAGCGGTTCGCACAAAAGCGCCACCCCCTGATGAACCGCGTCCTTTGGGAGCGCCTGCGCAATTTTTTGCGGATCGCAAATCTCGGCGGGGACCTGGCCAAGCAACGGCCGTAGCTTAAGCCAGACCGGCTCAGCCATCAGGGCGCGGATGACTTTCCGCCCCGGATTCCCAAGAGCCGCGCGCGCCGGGTGGAAGCCGTATAGCCAGTACGCTCTGCCGGGGGACAGTCTGTCGTGATCCCTGCGGGGTGTGTGATCGCGGCGTGTCATCATTGAAGCCAAGAGCACGAGTTTTTGCCGGCCACAAGCGGTTCCCAACAGTGGTTCAGGTCCGGTCCGGAAGCGTGGCCGTCGCAGATGATTATCCTATTGACAGCAGCAAACATTTAACCAATATGCGCGGTCCGCAGTCTTCCTCCGGAGCAAAATACGCTTGCCGGCTGTCATGTCTATTTGTCAGCCGGTTTTTTGGCATGAGAAGTCAGGGCGAATGCGGCCAGGGTGCAGGGTTTAACGCCATCTTCAGACGGGGGAGTGTCCCGAGCGGCAAAGGGGGCGGACTGTAAATCCGCTGGCGCAGCCTTCGTAGGTTCGAGTCCTACCTCCCCCACCAGCCTTCGCTCGCGAAGCAGGTGATGGCTAGTTGCCGCGAGCTACGGCTCGGCAAGCGGTCAGAGTTCGCGGTTTTGTTCGGGTTGGTTCACCAGTCGAAAGAGGAATGGATCGAGACAAGATGAGGAGTGGCGGGTCTGAAACTGACGGTCAACCCGATGTGCGTTGGTGCGCACGGGCCGCGGGTGTAGCTCAATGGTAGAGCAGCAGCCTTCCAAGCTGAATACGAGGGTTCGATTCCCTTCACCCGCTCCAATCCTGTCAACCACTTAGGACATGCGCGTCTGCCCATTCTGACGGACGGACGCTGCTCCTTCTGACAAATGGCCGCTGTTTA
>JAGWSK010000533.1 GCA_028869355.1 Alphaproteobacteria bacterium
ACGATCTTCTTGCCGTCCGGCGCGACGGTTGCTTCGGCGTTGTAGCCGGGAGCGAAGGTCAACTGCTTCAGATCGGTGCCGTCAGGCTTCGCCGAGAAAATCTTGAACGACGGATACACCGCCCAGACATAGCCCTTCGACTTGTCGGCCGGTGGCGGGCAGTCGGGCGAGGCGAGATGGGTGGACGCATAGATGATGCGCTTGCCGTCCGGCATGAAATAGCTGCAGGTCGTGCGGCCCTTCCCGGTGCTGATGAGTTGCAGATTCGTGCCGTCCAGCCCCATGTGGAAGATCTGATCGCATTTGAACGGCGTCCGCGTGGACTGGAAGGTGATCTGTTTGCCGTCGAAGGAGAAATAGGCTTCGGCGTTGTCGCCGTTGAAGGTGAGCTGCCGGATATTGCGGATGTGCTTTTCGCGCGGATCGGACTTGATGAGTTGCGATAGCGGGTTTTGCGGCACATCGGGCTTTTCGACTTCCACGGAATAGACCGGCGTGGGGGAGGGCGCGATCATCGTTCCAACCGCTGCGACGGCGGCGCCGGCCGTCAGAATGCCAAGCCATTTCATCGCTATTTCCTCGCTTCCAGCAGTACGGCGGCCTTCACGTCCTTGCCGTCACGCTTGACCACCACCTGCACCAGATCGCCGGGCTGCTTCGCCCGCAGCGCATAAGCATAATCCTGCAAATTCTGGATCACTTTGCCGTCGAATTCCACCAGAAGGTCGCCGGCCTTCAGACCCGCTTTGGCGGCAGGACTGTTGGTCTGCACCGCTGAAAACAGCACACCTTTGAGATCGTCGCGGAAGTCAGGCACCGAGCCGAAATAGGGGCCGTAACCCTGGCTGCGCGGAGTCGCGGGCTGCGTCAGCGTCTGCAGCGTTTCGGCATATGGCAGTTTTGCCGGTTGCGCCGACACGCGGTTCATTGTGCGATAGACCAGCGACAGGATTTCCATGGCGCCGGCGGAATTGATCTTGTCCGCCGTGTCGGACGGCTTGTGATAATCCGTGTGCAGACCGGAGAAGAAAAACAGCACCGGGATGCGTTTGGCATTGAACGACGTATGATCGCTCGACCCGTAGCCGGTGTCGGAAAAGATCATGTTCGGATCGTTGTTCGGATCGAGCGACTGCATCAGCGGCTTCAAACCCGGCGAGGTGCCGACACCGCCGACATAAAGCTTTTCATTGCTCATCCGGCCAATCATGTCCATGTTGAGCATGGCATCGACATGATCGAGCGGCACCGTCGGGTGATTGACGAACCAGGAAGAACCCAGAAGGCCGATTTCTTCGCCGGCGAATGTCATGAACAGCACTGAGCGGCGCCAGCTTTCGGGATTGATTTCGGCAATGCGCGCCAGCTCCATCACGCCGGCCGTGCCGGACGCATTG
>JAGWSK010000534.1 GCA_028869355.1 Alphaproteobacteria bacterium
CATCCTTATTACACGGTGAAAGACGCGTTCTTTCTCTGCTGCTTCCTGATTCTCTATGCCTATCTGGTGTTCTTCGCGCCCGATTTCCTGGGCGATCCAATCAATTATGTCCCCGCCAACCCGATCCAGACGCCGGAAGACATCGTGCCGGAATGGTACTTCCTGCCGTTCTACGCGATCCTTCGTTCGATTCCGAACAAGCTGATCGGCGTCATTGCGCTGTTCCTGTCGCTGTTCACTCTATTCTTCGTCTCGTGGCTCGACACATCGCCGGTGCGTTCGGCGCGTTTCCGGCCGCTGTACAAGCAGTTCTTCTGGGTGCTCGTGGCCGCGGTGATCATCCTCGGCTATGTCGGAGCGCGCCCGGTCGATGCGACGTTATTCAACACGTCAATCCCGCTGGTTTGGCTCGGCCGTATCTTCACTCTGTATTACTTCCTGCATTTCTGGGTGATCATGCCCGTGGCCGGGATCATCGAAACACCACGACCGGTACCGGACAGCATCGCCCGATCGGTGCTTGCCAGCACGCCGGCCGAGTAGGAGCGGATGATGCGTCAGTTGCAGCGACTCCTGCTGATTCCGGCCCTCGCCACCCTTTGCGCCAGTGCTTCGGCCCAGACGCCCGGCGCAGCACAGCAAGCGGCACCACCCTCGGCAGCAGCCGCGCCGCAACCGGGCGCTACGGGCGGACCGCTGCCCGGACTGGGGCGCGTGGAAACCGCGCCGCCGGCCCAGACAGGCCCGGAGACGCAATCGCCTTCGCCCGCAAAACTCCAGTCGGAGATTGCGCCGGCGCCCTCGACCGAGGCGCTGCCGCCGAAATCGGTCGCGTGGTCGTTCACCGGGCCGTTCGGGATATATGATCGCGCATCGCTGCAACGCGGCTTCCAGATCTACAAGCAGGTCTGTTCGAACTGCCACTCCTTGTCGCGTATCGCGTTCCGCAATCTCGGCGATCCCGGCGGTCCGCAATTCAGCCAGGATGAGGTGAAGGCGATTGCTGCGAGCTACAAGATTCCGGCCGGCCCGAACGTTCAGGGACAGACGGTAGATGCTAGTGGCATGCCGCTGACGCGGGCGGGCACGCCGGCGGACTATTTTCCGCCGCCCTTCCCAAACGAGCAGGCGGCCCGCGCGGCGCTTAATGGCGCTCTTCCGCCCGATCTGTCGCTGATCGTCAAAGCGCGCGACGGACACATGAATTATGTCTATTCGATCCTGACCGGGTTTGGTCAAACGCCGCCGGCCGGAGAGACGGTCCCGAACGGGCTGTATTACAACCCGTATTTCCCGCGGCATCAGATCGCCATGCCGCCGCCGCTGACGGACGGCGCTGTCACCTTTTCCGACGGGACTCCCAACAATCTCGATCAGGAAGCGCATGACATCGTCAGTTTCCTGGCCTGGGCGTCCGAACCGACCCAGGACTCGCGCAAACAGGTCGGATTCGTGGTCATGCTGTATCTGATCGGCCTGACCGTGTTGCTGTTCTTCGCCTACCGGCGCATCTGGCATGGTCATCACGACGCCGGTGCCGTAGGGGAAGGCACCGGCGACAAGACGCGGCTCTCGCCTTGAACCCGCGATGAAGGCGGTTCTCGGGATCATCGGCGGTTCGGGTGTGTACGACATCGCCGGTCTTGAGGATGCGCATTGGCGTCATATCGCCAGTCCCTGGGGTGAAGCGTCGGACGATCTGCTGTTCGGCCGATTGTCGGGCGTGGATGTCGTGTTTCTGCCGCGCCATGGCCGTGGACATATCCATTCACCGACTACGATCAATTATCGGGCCAATATCGATGTGCTGAAGCGCGTCGGCTGTACCGATGTCATTTCGGTTTCGGCCTGCGGCTCGTTGCGCGAGGAACTTGCCCCCGGTCATTTCGTGCTCGCCGACCAGTTCATCGACCGCACCCACGCCCGCGAAAAGACATTTTTCGGCGACGGATTTGTCGCCCATGTCTCGCTTGCGCATCCGGTCTGTCCGCGCCTGGTCAGGGCGCTGTCCGACGCGGCGGCCGTGGAAGCCATTCCCTGCCGCACCGGCGGTACCTATCTCGCCATGGAGGGGCCGCAATTTTCGACTTTGGCCGAATCCCGGCTCTACCGTTCGTGGGGCTGCGATGTCATTGGAATGACCGCGATGCCGGAAGCCAAGCTCGCGCGCGAAGCCGAACTGCCTTACGCGATTGTCGCGATGGTGACGGATTACGACTGCTGGCATCCGGACCACGATCATGTCACGGTCGAACAGGTCGTCCGTGTACTGCTGGAAAATGCGGATCGGGCCCGGGCCCTTGTCAAGCGGGTGATCCCGATGCTGGGCCCGGAACGCACGCCCTCGCCGCTCGGCATCGAGCATGTGCTGGATACCGCATTGATCACCGCGCCCGAAAAGCGCGATCCGGCGCTGTTTGCAAAGCTGGATGCAGTCGCGGGGCGGGTGCTGAACAGGCGATGACGCGCGGTGTTCTACACCATCGGACATTCGACCCGGCCCATCAGTGAATTCATTTCGCTTCTGACATCGGCGGGGATTGGCGCACTCGCCGATGTGCGGCGGATTCCGCGGTCCGCCACCAACCCGCAATTCAATCTCGGCGCCATCGAACAGCCGCTGGCAGCGCAGGGCATCACGTATCGCCACATTGCCGAACTTGGCGGACTGCGCTCGCGGCGAAAGCGCGAGGAACCATCGCCGAATACATTCTGGGAAAACACCAGCTTCCGGAATTACGCCGACTATGCCGCCAGTGACGACTTCCGCCGCGGGCTGGAGGCTCTGCGGCAAATGGGAAAGGCACAAGATTGCGCATTCATGTGCGCCGAAGCCGTGTGGTGGCGCTGCCACCGCCGGATCATTGCCGACTATCTGCTCGCCAGTGGCGAGAACGTCTTCCACATTATGGGGCCGGGCAAAATCGAGGCGGCCCGGCTCACGCCCGCAGCACAGGTCCGGGACGATGGAACGCTGATTTACCCACCGCCCTAGAGCCGGGATCAGACCGAGTCTGATTCCGCTCCCCTCACCCAGCAGCGCCAGGGCGCACTTGCTGCGCAAGTGCGGGCGCTGCGTCCCTCTCCCTCAAGGGGAGAGGCGGATATCGGTTTTATTTGTTCCCGCTGACGATGCCCGGTTCGATTTCGAACAGCACGCGGACTTCGCCCGGCTTCGCGAAGGGATATTTGTCCTTGCCGAGATATTTCTTCGCCATCTTGTCGATGTGCTCGGAGGCGCCTTGTTCGGTGATGCGCGATACCTTGCCGCGAATCTGGACATA
>JAGWSK010000535.1 GCA_028869355.1 Alphaproteobacteria bacterium
ACCCATGCAGGGGCGGGTGGTGTGGAGTCGAGATCAAGATCGAGCGCGGGCTGGGGAGCCGCCTCCGGCAGCGCCGCCGGTGGTTCGTTCGCCGGCAGACCGGGGGTGGTGCTGGGCAAACTGTCGGGCAGTGTGTAATCGGCCCCGAATGCCAACGTCACCGTCGGACCGCTCGCACTGTTGACCAGCAGTTCCAGCCGCCACGGTTTTTTCGGGTCGAACCCCGAATTGGCAGGAAGTTGGAACAGCCCGGCAGCCTGATATCCCGGCATCGGCAGCGTAAACGTGTAATCGTTTTGGACGAAGTGAAAATTCCTGCCGCCCTGAATCACTTGCAAACGATCGAAGCGATACCCCTCGGATGCCTGCACATATTTCGTCCCGATAAAATCGTAGGGACCTCTGGACGCAACAATGATCGCCTGGGCACCGCCGGCAAGCTGGCTCTTGTATTCCTCCAATTTCACCATGCCGAGCAAATTGCCGCCGATAGCGGCGGGCGTGGCGAGAGCCGTCAGGAACTCGATGTAGAGATCGTCGTCCTTACCGAGCGGCCAATCGAGCTTCGCGCCGGACGCGCCTTGTTTGGCGAGGGCGGCAGCAATCTCACCCGAGGTGACGCTGCGCCGCGCCACCGCGCCTTCGGCAACGAGGTCATCCAATGACCTGACGCTGAAAGTGTCGATATCAACGGTGGAACCTGTTGCCGTATTACCGGCCGGAACCGCCGAAGCGGTTGCCGTCGGGCGCGCGAGGCGCGCGCGGAGCACCAACCGCGCCGAAGCGAGGACAGCAGCATGCATGGCGCGTGAGCTGATGGTCGCCCCGGCGACGTAATCCGGCGGGGGCGCTTTGCTGCCAGCGGTGAGCGACCGGCCGGCTTCATGGGCGAGAAAGCTATCAAGCTCGCGCTGACGGCCCGGATCTTCCACAATAATGGGCTCGGTGTGGAACACCACTTTGGCGCCCGTGATGCGCCCCGACAGATCGACGCCGGCAATCACGTCGAACGGCGTCGCAGAATAACCGCGCGAACCGATGATATCGAAGGTCGAAAACACGTAAGCGACAAGCGTGCCGCCCTTGTAAACGGGGATCGCCGGCGGCGACCCTTCCTCGACCCCGAGCCGTTCGGCGCCAGGAAATACCACCGCCATGACGTCGGGCAGGAGCCGTTCGCGCAACTTGCCCTTCTCGGCCACCGCAGGCGACGTAAAGACAAGCGCGATCAAGGCGATGCAGAGCCCGCGCAGCCATTGCAATGTGCCTGGGAACCGGATCGACATGACGTGCTCAAAATTCGATTCAATACCAAGACGACCACCGTACCAGTTGGCCGCGCCGGTTTCAAAAAATGCGCGAAATCGCTGCGGAATTACAACTGCAAGTCTTGCCTGGGGCCAGGTACCGGAGTAGCTTGTTCACAAATTTGCGATGTTGCCATCAGTGGGAGAGATGTAATGAGTCGAACCCGCACAATCGGCGCAGTGGGAATTTTACTGGCGAGCGCGGCTCTTGTGCCCGGCGCGTCGTTGCGTGCCGAAAGACCCGCTACTGCAGCCCTTTCTGCGCATCAGGCGGTATTCGACCAGCAGACATTCTGGCAAACGACGAAAGTCTATTGCGACACCTGCCATTTCGGTCCGAAGGCGCGGGCAAAACTGAATCTCGAGACATTGGATCTCGCCCATCTCGACGTCCACGGCGACACCTGGGAAAAGATTCTGGTCAAGCTGCGCAGCCGCGCGATGCCGCCTGTCGGGATGCCGCGGCCAACGCCGGCCACCTACGACGCGCTCATTTCGTCGATCGAATCCGAACGCGATCGCGTGGCGCAGCTCAGGCCGAATCCTGGACGGCCGACGCTCCATCGCCTTAACCGGACGGAATATGCGAACGCGGTTCGCGATATGCTTGGGCTCGAAATTGAAGTTGGTGATCTATTGCCGGCCGATGACATCGGTTACGGCTTCGACAACATTGGAGATGTTTTGCAGACATCGCCCGTGTTGCTCGAACGTTATTTGTCAGTGGCACGCAAGGTCAGCCGGACCGCCGTTGGCGATACGAGTCTGCCCGTTGCCTATCAGACTTATACCGTTCCTCATGGGCTTGCCCAGGACAATCGTTTGGACGGAATTGAACCGGTAGGTTCGCGCGGTGGTACTGCCATCAGCCATTACTTCCCGGTTGACGGTGAATATGAGATCTCCGTTAGCCTGCAACGGAATCGAAACGACGAATATTTGGGCTTCGAGCGGGACCGCCGGCTTGATCTCAGACTCGACGATCAAAGTCTCCAACTCTTCACTCTTCCGCGCAGTGCAAAGAAGATCGTGCTCGGCGCCGGAACGCCGCCCGATGCCGGACTCAAGGTCCGCCTGGCGGTCAAAGCCGGCACCCATGAGATAGGCGCAACATTCCTCAAAGACACGCTGCTTAAGGAAGGCATCATCGACAAAGTCCGCGACGATGATGTGCAGACCTATTTCGAAGGCGTGGGCAGCGTCACGGTTGCGGGACCGTTTAACGTCAAAGGGCCGGGCGATACCGTCGCGCGCGACAAGATTTTCATCTGCCATCCGTCCGGGTCTGCCGATGAGATGGCATGTGCGGAAAAAATTCTCTCCAACCTCGCGCACCACGCCTATCGGCGTCCGGTAAGCAACGACGACATATCCGAACTGGTCAAGCTCTATAACGAGGGCGCGCAGGAGGGTGGCTTCGAGTCGGGCATCAGATTGGCGCTGCAGAAGATATTGGTGTCGCCTCAGTTCCTCTTCCGTGAGGAACTCGATCCATCGAATTCCGCTCCCGGGAGCGTCTATCGAATCAGCGACATCGACCTTGCATCGCGGCTCTCCTTCTTCCTTTGGAGCAGTATTCCCGACGATGAGCTGCTCGCTGTCGCCGAGAAGGGGCAGCTTCACGATCCGGCAGTCCTGAAGGCGCAAGTCAAGCGCATGATGGCCGATTCGCGCTCAGAGGCCTTGATCAAGAACTTCGTCGGCCAATGGCTGTTCTTGCGCAATATCCAACGGATCTCGCCGGACACCTCGACGTTCCTGACCTGGGACGAGAATTTGCGCCGGTCAATGCAAACCGAAACCGAACTCGTGGTCGAGAACGAAGTCAAAGAAGATCACAGCGTCGCCAATCTGCTGACCACGGACTACACCTTCCTCAATCAGCGCATGGCCGAGCATTATGGGATCAAGGGCATATACGGCACCGAATTTCGCCGGGTGAAGCTCACCAACCCGAATCGGTTCGGCCTGCTGGGACAGGCGAGCATCCTCGCGGTGACCTCCTATCCCAACCGCACCGCCCCAACGATCCGCGGCAAGTGGGTTCTGGAGCAGCTTCTCGGCACACCCCCGCCACCACCTCCCGCAAATGTCCCATCGTTGAAGGAGGATGAGTCCACACAGAAGCTGACCATGCGCCAACGCATGGAATTGCACCGGTCCAACCCTGCATGCGCGGCCTGCCACGCACAGATGGACTCGCTCGGCTTCGCGCTGGACAATTTCGACGGGATTGGTGAATGGCGCGATTCCACAGGACCCGGAACGGGACCGATCGATGCCTCCGGCAAGCTGCCCGACGGCTCGACATTCAACGGACCCGCGGGCTTGCGCGAACTTCTGCTGAAGAAAAAGGAGATGTTCGTCGAGACGTTCACCGAGCGGCTGCTGACTTATGCGCTGGGCCGCGGCGTTGAGGAGTACGATCGCCCCGTTATTCGCAAAATCGTCCGGGATGCTTCTGCGGATGACCAAAAATGGTCTGATATCATTCTTGGCATCATCAACAGTACTCCCTTCCAAATGAGGAGAGTCAAAGATGGTAATCTTTAAAAAATCGATTCCCCGGCGGACTTTCTTGCGGGGTACTGGCGCGGCTCTTGCCCTGCCGGTGTTGGACGCAATGACGCCGGCGTTCGCTGCCCCTCCGGCGCGGCCGATTCGCATGGCGTTCATGGAAGTCCCGAACGGGATCTTTGACTTGGGCCATGAGTGGTCGCCCAAGACCGAGGGTACCGGCTGGGAGATCACACCGACTCTCCAGCCGCTGGAGCCCTTCCGCGACCGCATGGTGGTGATTGCGGGGCTCGATCAGCAGCAAGCGGCTGGCCTCGATGGCGAAGTGGGCGGAGATCATCCGCGCGCCTGCACCGCGTTTCTGACGGGAACGCACGCGAAAATGACCTCCGGTGCAGATATCCACGCCGGAATTTCCGTCGATCAGATCGCGGCCAGGGAGTTCGGGAAATCGACCCAACTCGCCTCGCTTGAAATCGGCCTGGAATCCGCCGAGATCGTCGGCGCCTGCGAGTCCGCTTATGGCTGCGCCTATTACGACACAATCTCGTGGCGCAACGACACCACGCCGCTTCCGATGGAGAACCGGCCGCGCGCTGTCTTCGAGCGTCTGTTCGGCGACGGAGGCACCGATCCGAAGGTGCGTTTGGAGATCAGGCGGGAGGATGAGAGCATCCTTGATGCCGTCAGCGCGGACGTCAAGAACATGCGCCTCAAAGTCGGCGGCACGGATCGCGCCAAGATTGACCAGTACCTGGACGCCATCCGCGATGTCGAGCGGCGGATGCAACTGGCGGAGAAGCAAGACATCCATGCCTTGCCCGTCGGCAGCCCCGTCGGCGCGCCGGAAGTTTTCTCGGATTATTTCCGGTTGATGGCCGATCTGATGGTTCTCGCCTGGCAGACCGACCTGACGCGCGTCATCACATTCCAGATGGGCCATGAAATGAGCGGCCGCGCCTATCCTGAATTGGGATTTGGCGATGCGCATCATCCGTGTACCCATCACCAGGGCGATCGCGAGAAACAGGTGAAGACCATCGCGATCAACGGTCTGCATACGAAGATGCTGGCCTATTATCTCGGCAAGTTGCGCGACACCAAGGACGGCGATGGATCGATACTCGATCACTCGATGATCCTGTACGGTGCTGCTCTCAGCGATGCCAACCTGCATCTCTATACCAACCTGCCGCTGGTGCTGGTCGCCAGTGGTATTGGCGGTATCAAGGGCGGAGTGCATGTCAAGTATCCCAACCGCACGCCGATGACCAATCTCCTTCTGACCATGCTGGACAAGGCCGGGGTGCCCCACGTGGGCAGGCTGGGAGACAGCACAGGACGGCTTGAGCTGCCGAGTGGTCAGACCAAAGTGGCGAAAATCTGAATGTCAGTTCGGCTGGTCCCCGTTCATCGCGGGGACCAGCCGCGGCACGCGTAGACCTTTTGGAATCCAGCCGGACCGAAATGCGGTCTAAGTGAGGAAACGACGATGAAGATCAGGGCCATGTTGCTGGCAGGCGTCATTGGCGTGCCGTTCCTGGCAGGCGCCGTGCACGCGGACACCATGTCACTGGCGACTGCTGCCAGGGAAGGGGACCGTGCAGCCGTGCAGGCTTTGCTGACCAGCCTGCCGAAGAAAGACATCACCGGAGCGGAAGGTACGGCGGCCCTGGTCTGGGCAGCCTCCCGCAATGACCTGGCGATGGCTGATCTTCTCCTGCACGCGGGCGCAAGTGCGAAGGCCGCCAACGTATTCGGCGCAACGGCGCTTTACGCCGCGGCCGAGCAGCAGGATCCGGCGATGGCCACGAAACTCCTGGCTGCCGGGGCTGATCCCAACATGCCTATCATGTCCGGCGAAACACCGCTCATGGCGGCCGCCGGCCGTGGTAACCTCGCGACCGTCCGCGTTTTGCTGTCGGGTGGTGCGAAACCCAACGTACAGGAATCCATGGGCGGTCAAACCGCCTTGATGTGGGCGCTCGCGAAACAACAAGACGCGGTTGTCGAAGAGCTGGTCAAACACGGCGCCGACGTGGACCTCGCTTCGAAAACGGGATTCACCCCGTTGATGTTCGCCGCCCAGCAGGGCGATGCGGCCAGCGTCCGCATCCTCCTCGGCGCCGAAGCGAACGCGAATGAAGCCCAACCGAAAACGGCGCTGACACCCTTGATCATCGCCAGCGCCATGGGTCAGGCGAAGGCGGTGGACGCGCTGCTCGACGGTGGCGCCAATCCCAACCTGGTGGATTCGAACGGTTACGCGGCGTTGCATCGCGCCGTACGCGACTCCGATTACGGAATCGATTTCGATCGGAGAGACGCACAGCTCGCGATCGTGAAGTCTCTCCTCAAGCACGGCGCGAATCCGAATCTTCGCATCAAGCAGGACAAGGCAAAGGCTGCCGACGAAGTCAAAAAAGGCTCCGGAGTTGCTTTGAAACGCCGTACCGCGCTCACCGTCACCGAAATCGTTCTGCAGGGCTCCACGCCGCTGTTGCTGGCGGCCGAGACCAGCAACCTCGATGTGGTAAAGGCTTTGGTGGATGGCGGGGCCGATCCCAACATTCCCACCGAGCAGGGCACGACGCCATTGATCATGGCCGCCGGTGCGGGAACGGACGTGCAGAGGATGAGAGAGCCCGAAGAACGGGCACTGTCGAGCCAGACGTTAAAGTACCTCGTCGAACACGGCGCCGACGTGAACGCCGCCGGACAATTCGGTTGGACTGCGTTGCACGCTGCGACCTATCAGGGCATCAACCCGGACATCGAATACCTGGTGAGCAAAGGCGCCAGGATCGATCAGAAGGACAACTTTGGTCAGACGCCGCTAAGCATTTCGCTGTCCGTCCTTACCAAGGAAATCGGCGCCCGCCGGCTTCAGATCCCGCGCAGATACCGGGAGGACACCGCCAAACTCCTTCTCAAGCTGGGCGCCACTCCGCTCGACAAATCCGGTGTCAACGTCGTCCTTCAGCGTTCCGGCGACGAGAAGCTCGGACTCAGCAAATAAGCCCTGCCGCAATAGCGCAATAAAGCGAAGAGCCCGGAATGTTCCGGGCTCTTTGCTTTTCACGGCCAAAGCGTTTTCTGCCGATCAGACCGAGCCCAAATATCCGGTTAGCCGGCCCGCAACGAGAACGCAGCCCCAGACGAGAAGCGCAGCTGCGACGAATTTAACTCCGCGCGCTGAAACGGCCCCCCGTGCTTCCCAAGCGGGGGCCTCGAGGTTGATTGTCCGGTAGAATTGCAACGTCAGAATGATGCCGACGACAATCAATGAGAACTTCAGCATGAATGCGCCATCAGCCACATATCGTGTCGGCTTTGCCATCCACAGGGTAAAGCCGCTGAGGAATTGCAGCAGAAGCGCAGCCCAAATCACGGGAAACAGCCGGCCGAGCGAAGTATAGGGGATCATCTTGAAAAATCCGAGCAGCCGCAGGCTGATAATCAAGATGAAGCCGACGACGAGCGCCGTCCCGAATGCATGGAGCGTCAGCGCGAGTGGCCAACCCCACACGTCTTCCCGGACCCCGGCTGCAAATTGCGTATTCTCCAGCCATTCAAGCATTGCCCAAACTCCTCGCTCGACTTGTCCGCCAGATCAAAGAAAGGCCAGCAGCCGGCCGCAAACGATCACCCCTGCCCAGGCCAGCAACGCCACGGCGGCAGCCCATTTGGCGCCTCTCGGAGCATCCTCTCCTGCCTTGATGTTCCAGAGCCGGCCCGACAGCGAAAAGCACAGGACCGCAATTGTGCCGATCATGATGAACGCGATCTTCGGTGCGAACGTGGTGTCGCTCACGATGTAACGGTAACTGTCGGCAAACATCATAAGCATCCCACTGACGACATTCATCACGACACCGAGAAATCCCAGCAGAAGCAACTGGTGCATGGCGGCAAACGGAACCGACTTCCAAAAGCCGAGCACGCGGAGCGTAACGGCGAATACCGTCCCGAATATCAGGCAGTATCCAAAGAAATGCACGATTTGCCAAGGCACGAAGAAGATCATGTCTTTCATCAGCGACTCAAGCGCCATGGAAATACCGGCGTTGACATCGGCCGGAAGTATATCCGTCGCCGCACGAATCTCGGGATGGTTGATCAGCCCTCCGCGGTGTCCGGTTTCTGTCATGATGCCGAGGGTGACAATTGCAAACAGCAGAACCAGGTGAAGCGCGCGCTGGGAGAACTGTCCCCGCGACCGGGCGCGCCACAGCTCAATCCAGGACATCGCGCCGGTGAATGCCAGGCCAAACAGAGTCCACAACGCCATGTCGCGATGGGCATTGATCACGGCCTTGGAAATCTCCGGTATCGTAGGCTGTGTCAAAGCCCACATCGCAGCGGTCCCGGCAACATAGGTTGGAACCCCGGCGATGCCGCATATGACAAATAGAACGAGGCTGCCGCGCTTCATCAGGTCGTTGTTGGCGACGAGCGCGGTTATATAAAAAGCAAGCGCGAACACGAACCCCGCAGTGGGGACATGGTTCAGGACAAGATGGGCGTGCGACCACCTTTGCGACGTTGAAATGTCGGGAATGGTGACGGCCAACTCCAGTTCGTGGTGATTTATGTGAAAGCCCAACTCGCCTGCCACAATCGTCAGTACAAGCGCGACAATTGCGAAACCCACCACCAGCGGGAACGAATTCCACCTCCCGATGTGCTTTGCAGAGACGCGAAGATATTCGGAGATGCCGTCGCGTCGCGGCGCACCCGCTGAATATGATGGACTGGCCGCCTCCGCCGCCATCATCGCAGACGCGGTGCCGAGCTTGTTGTCAGGCTCGTCGGCATAGCTCGACGCGGCCGCTGTGGCATGCGCGAGCGCCGGAACCGATAGTGAAAGC
>JAGWSK010000536.1 GCA_028869355.1 Alphaproteobacteria bacterium
ACGAAGGGGCCGGCAGGCAAGCGGCATGAGCAAAAAGATTCCGCGACTCGAAATGGAGCACCTTGCGCCAGAAGTGCAGCAGACGCTGGCGGCGCGCGTAAAGCGGCTGGGTTATCTCGGTGAATTCTTCAAATGCTCCGGCCACAATCCCGAAGTGCTGGTCTCGTTCATGGAAATGACCGAAGCACTGAAACACGCGCTTCCCGACCGATTGACCGAAGCCGGTTCGCTCGCAGTCGCCGCGCTGATGAATAACGACTATGAGCGTCACCAGCATGAGCGGCTGAGTGAAAAGCTCGGCTTTGGGCGAGACTGGATTGCTGCGGTCAACCGAATCGCACCCGACGCGCCCGGACCGATGAGTACCGAGGAACGCGCAGTACAGCGGCTGGCAATCGCTGTGGTGAACCGCAAGGGCCATGATGTGCAGCCGGAGCTTGACGCCGTGATCGACTGCATAGGGCCTGCGCAGGCGATGGCCATGTTGTTTCTGATTGGCCGGTATGTCATGCACGCCTATGTGGTGAACGCGCTTGAATTGAAGCCGCCCGTTCCTTCGATCTTTGCGGGAGAGCAAGATTGAACGATCCGTTGTGGATCAGCGAAGCGGAAGTCGTGGATGCGCTTGGGCTTCCTGAAGCGATCATTGCGCTCCAGTCCTGCCTTGCAATGGAGGCTGCCGGCACCGCACGAAATATGCCGAAGACGCATCAGATCTGGGGTGGCCATCACACGCTGCACGCGATCGGTGCAGTGGTTGAAGGCGCGGCGACTGCCGGCACGAAAACCTGGGCGCACACCGCGGGTGGTGCAACACCGTTGGTGACATTGTGGAGCAGCGACACCGGCCGGCTGGAAGCGGTAATCGAAGCCTTCGCGCTCGGGCAGATGCGCACCGGCGGAATTTCCGGGGTCGCCACCAACCGCATGGCATGCGACGATGCGGACGAACTGGCGATCATCGGCACGGGCAAACAGGCCATCACGCAGGCTGCCGCGGTGGCCGCGGTCCGCAAGTTGAAACGGATCCGCGTGTTCAGCCCGACGCCTGAAAACCGGACCCGGTTCATCGCGCGACTGGAATCGCTGTTCCCGGCAATTCGCCTGAAGGAAGCAATGTCGGTTGCCGACGCGGTCAAAGATGCGCCGATCGTGACTTTGGTCACCCGTGCCCGGATGCCGATTCTTTCCGCCGCCATGCTCGCGCGTGGTGCGCATCTGAACGCGGTTGGCGCGATCACGCCCGAACGCGAAGAATTTGCGCAGGACATTTTCGACCGCGCCTCGGCAATCGCCGTGGACATGATCGAGTCGGTGAAGTCGCTCAGTGCGGAATTCCGCAAGCGTTTCGGTAACGGCGACTGGTCGAAAGTGCGCCTGCTGTCGGACTTGCTGGCGGACAATTCGAAGCGCGCCGAAGCCGCCGATGTGACACTGTTCAAGGCCATGGGCATGGGTCTATCGGATTTGGCGCTTGGCATCGAAGTTCTGAAGCGGGTCAGGGCAAAGGGCGGCGGGCGCGTCATCCCGCATCCCAAACCGGCGCCGCCAAGACTTACTTAGTTTGTGTGGAGAGCAGGATGGGTAAGGACTATTTCCGCGATCGGACCGGATCGACACCGGAACCGCTCGACTTGTGGGAACCGATTGTCATTCCGCGCGAGGAGATTGACGAGGAAGTCGAACGCCTCGCCAGCCTGCCGCAACCCGCGAATGGCCGGCGCCGTTCGGTGTTCGTGCATCCGCGCAACCAAAAATCGCTTGGACTCGCGCCGGGGATAGAAGTGGCGCTCGATGTCCTGAAGCCGGGCGAACGCACCGTTCCATATCGCCAGAATTCGACCCAGGTGAACTTCGTCATCAGAGGGCAGGGCAGCTCCAACGTGGACGGACGAATCCGCAGCACGTCGCTATATGATGTCTGGAACACTCCGTCGTTCGTGCCCTATTGGCATCAGAATACGGGCAGCGATCTCTATGTGCGGCTGACCTATTCGAACGCGGCGCTCCTGGACATGATGAATGTTCACTACGTCGAAGAAAATCCCCCGCCGCGCGCCGTTGCCGTTGAGGAGAAAATGACCGCGGAGGACAAGAAGCGGCGGACAAGCCCGTTCGGCAGCTTTCCGCTGAATGATGAGGGCGCCTGGCTGATGCCCTATGAAATATTGATCAGTCCGCCGTCGGTGCCATCGCCGGCTTTGTTCTGGCCGTGGAAAGACGTGAAATCGCATCTCGACCGGCTCGAAGCTCTGGGTAAAGACTATCTCGGGCGCCGATTGTATCTGCTCTACAATCCGATGACCGGCCGCACCAATGGCACGACGCCGAATTTCTTCGCCACGATGACGATCCGGCCACCCAGGATCGTCGATCGCCCGCACCGGCACACATCGGCTGCCGTCAATTATTATTTCCACGGCTCCGGCCGTTCGACGGTCGAAGGCGAAGTCTATCGCTGGAAGGCCGGTGATCTGATGCTTTCCGCGCCGGGCTGGGCCGTGCACAACCACGCTTCGGACGATGACTATGTCTATGAGCTGACGGTTCAGGATCAGTCGCTGAACATCGCAATGGAAAGTCTGTTGTGGCAGGAAAGCCTGAAAATGCCGTTGGCGGTACTTGGCGTGGATGAAGGGTTTGGCACCAACAGGGAGGCGGCGGAGTAGGCAATGATCCGGTTGGCACAGAATGCATTGAAGGGATCGTTTCCGCCGCTGGTGACCCCATTCAGGAATGACGGATCGGTCGATTACGAAACCTATGCCGAGCTCGTCGAATTCCATGTCAAGGGCGGATCGGCGGGAATTGTCGTCACCGGGACCACCGGCGAGCCTTCGACCCTGATTCCAGAAGAACGCATCGAACTCGTCAAAGTCGCGGTGGGGGCGGCACGCAAGCGCATTCAGGTCGTGGCGGCGACCGGCACCCAGAACCACGCCGATACGATCACCATGACTCGCGCAGCGGAAGCCGCGGGCGTAGACGCGCTCCTGATTGTCACACCCTATTTCGTCCGCCCGCCGCAGCGGGGGCTGGAAGCCTATTATCTCGATCTGTGCCGGCGCACGGATTTGCCGGTCATGATCTATCACATCCCCGGACGCGCGGCCGTGAACATGACGGCCGACACAATCGTCCGGATTGCCGAAGCGGCGCCCAATCTCGCCGGCATCAAACACGCCTTCAACGACCTCGCGCTGGTCAGCGACCTGATCGCACGACTGGGCACGGAATTTCGCGTTCATGCCGGACTGGAGGATTTGTCCTTCCCCATGGTCTGTCTCGGCGCGCACGGACTGATGAATGCGGTGGGCAATCTGCTGCCGGGAAAGGTTCAGGCACTGTACAGCGCCACTGCAGGCGGCGATCTCGTGCAGGGCCGTGCCCTGCATTACGAGCTGTGGGAGCTGAATCAGGCGATCTTCTTCGATATCAATCCAATTCCGATGAAATACATGATGATGCGCATGGGACTGTTGCCGAACGAAAATCACCGCCTGCC
>JAGWSK010000054.1 GCA_028869355.1 Alphaproteobacteria bacterium
CGGCGTCTTTCAGCCGGTATTTCATGTCCCAGACCTGCTGCGCGAATGAGTCCATCAAGGTTTCAGTTCACTGCGATCTGTTCAGGCGGCTTGCCGGACCGCGATTTCCTTCTCGCCCTTGGCAAGCAATTTTGCCGTTGCCCTTTCGATCCGTTCCTGTAGCACAGCCATGAATTCACTGCGCCTCAATCCGGGCGGAATCGGCTCCAGAAATTCGACTACAACCGTACCCGGCCGCCGCAGAAATCCGCCTGTCCAGAACAGCCCGGAATTGTGCGCAACCGGGACACAGCTCCGCCGAAGTTGCGAGCAAAGCGCCGCAACACCCGGCTTGTAATCGGGCGCGGCATGCAGCTTCTTTCGCGTTCCTTCCGGAAATATGACAATCGGGCGTCCGTCGGCCAGGATCTCGGCCGCTCCTGATGCCATGCTGCGGATCGCGCTCGCGCCGCCTGCGCGGTCGATTGCAAGCATGCGCATCTTGCGGCTGTACCATCCGTTCACCGGAAGGCGCAGTAAAGACTGCTTCATCACCATGCTTGGGTGGCGCAGGATCGCCATCAGGGCAATCGTTTCCCAGGCGCTGAAATGCTTGGAAGCGACAATCAACCCGCCTTCGGGTACCTCGCCGCGGATTTCGACTCCCAACCCCGCAAACCAGCGAAGTCCCAGCAGAACCATGCGGGCCCAGATCCGCGCCGCCGCGCATGTGTAGCGCGCCGGTAACATCAGCAAAGGCAGGCAGACCAGGTGGAACAGCACCGAAATGGTGGCGAACCAGACAAGAAACAGCGCGGAGCGGATGTAGAGGATCATGACCGTGCCTGATGCACGGATGCGATGACAAACGCACGAACCGTGCTGGCCAGATATTTGAAATATTCGCCGCCCAATCGCCGGACCGTCTGCCAGTTGGGTGCATCGATCGCGTCCGCGACAGGATACGGAATGAGTTTGATTCCGGGCATTTCCGATCCAAACTCAACCAGGCTGCGTGGCATATGATAATCCACCGTCACGATGATCAGGCTCTTGTAGTGGTGATCGCGGGCCCAACGCGCGGTTTCTTCGGCATTTCCCCGCGTATCGACAGCGCTGAAGCCGAGGTCCACGCAACACTCGAACAGTTTGCCGCCGTGAAGAAGATTCCTCAGGCTGCTCTTGCTCGTCACCGGATTGACTCCGGAAATCAGCAGTCTTTGGCCCAATCCATCTTCAAGCAAATTCATTGCCGGAATCAGCCGGCCGCCTTCACCCGTCAAGGCAACAATGCCGTCGGCCGGCTCAACCCTGGCACTGCCCGGCTCAGGGAGAGACACAACAAACGCCACAAATCCGGCCAGAACCGCCGCCACGGCGGCTGCAATGGGCCACACCCATCGGCGCAACTACTTGCTCCATTATTCGAATGCGTTACGTGTGGCGCAGCGCGGACCACACCAGCAGGCGGCAAGTCACCCACGTAATTATTGCCGCGGTGACGGGAACAAAGGCAAGCCACGGGAGGTCGGCAGGCGAAACAACCGGAACCGGCGCCGGGATGAGAAACGCGAGTTTTCCGCCTGCGGCCTGCAGCAAGAACAGCGAAGCCGCCAATCCGGAACCTGCTGCGGCCGTCAGAACAACGCCGGCCGTGGAAAACCTGCCGATCAGTCCTGCGATACCCATATTGCTGACGCCAAGCAGCCGCAGCAATTCGACATTGTGCTGCTGCGCTGCCATCCAGCTGCGCAACATGCCAGCCAATGCAAGCACGAAACTGACTGCCGAAACCGCAAGAACCACTGCTGCCATCCAGAACGTCTGCGCCGTCAACGGAGTTGGCGCATCAATCGATCGACCCGCATCATCGAACAAGGCATGCGGCGCCGCTACCAGCAGCCTCTCTTTCAGCGCCGGAATATCCAGCGTCGTTCCACCATTCAGCTTGACGTCGATCAGCGCCGGAAACGGCAGACCGGCGGTTGTTTCGCCGGACCTCATCCAGGGTGCAACAAGCGCGGCATTTTCCGATGCGCTCATCACATCTGCAGATGCGACACCAGGCGTACCGCGAAGAAGCGCGAGTGCCGATGCGATCTCGGCAGGCGGCGGCGCAGTCCCTTCCGGCAGGATCTGCACGGTCAGGCGGCCGGATAAATGATCCTCCCAAAGCGCAGTGTCGTGCCGCACGGCCAGCATAAGTCCGATCGCAATGCTGGCCGCAAATGCGATCAGAACCATCGCGACCCCAAGCAGAACCCTGCCGCGCGGCCTGGGCAGGATTGGCCCGCTGCGTCCGATCGGCATTACGCTGTCCTGCCCGCTCACGCGGCAATATCCAGTTCGCCGATGCGCCCCGCCGACAGACACAGCTCGCGTCCGCCGCTTCCCGCAATCGGCGCCCGATTCCGGGTTGCAATCAGAACCGCCGTGCCGAAGCGGTGAATGTTCAGCAGTATACGGATCATACGGTCTCCGGCGTCATCATCCAGATTCGTGAATGGTTCATCCGCCAGCAGCAGGTCAGGTTTTCCGACCAATGCCCGGGCAATGGCGAGACGCTGCCGCTCGCTCGCGGAAAGCGACTCCGCGGGTTGCTGCTGCCGCTCCGTGAGGCCGGCCCAGGCCAGCAACTCCTGCACGTCCCTGGTGTAATCCTCGCGCCGCTTGCGCGCGAGGCGCAATGGCAGCGCCACATTGTCGAACGCCGTCATATGATCGAGCAGCCGCGGATTCTCAAAAACCAGTCCCAACCGGCGCCGCATCGCCACGAACTCGCCGGCTTGTGCCGTTTTGGTGCCGGTGCCGAACAGAGAGATATTGCCGCGGGTGGGCTTCTCGCGCCCATCGCAAAGGCGCAGCAACGTGCTCTTGCCCGCGCCGGCCGGGCCGGTAATGAAGGTGAGAGTCCCGGGCCTGATGGAAAAGCTCACATCGCGCAGCAAATCCGCGCTTCCGCCGTAGCCGAAGCCGACATTGTCCAGGCGAAGCACACTCTGTTCCAAACTCACCTCATCAACCGATTCGCGGCGATATGTGACCACAGGATTGCGGCATTCTCACAGGGTCAAGTCCCCAATATGCCGGTTTTTTGACCGACGCGTTTTCGGCCGACCCGCCTACGCTGAAAGCTTCGGCGGGCGAGCTGCGGGACACCTGGTCCGCCGAAGTCTTGACGAAGGCGGAAGTGGCTGCGGTTCCGCCTTCGCGGCGCGCCATACCGCCGCTTCGGCGCGACGGCGGCGGCGCACAAAACGCGTCTATCACAAAAAATCGCGGCACTTTCGCCACAGGCATCATCACAGAATGCCCGGCAAGCAGATCCCCGGCAGCCCTTGTGTCGGGACAAAGCTTCCGCCTAATTTGCGCCAAATCCACGCCCATTAATTTCAAGCATGATTCTCAATTGCCCCTCCTGCGGCACCCGATACCGGGCTGAATCCGCGAGTTTCGCCCCTCCAGGCCGCAATGTGAGGTGCGCCAAATGCGGTCATGTCTGGTTTCAGACTGTCGCAGAACCGGAAACAGCCGCCGCTGCAGCCCCCTTGAGCGCTGTTTCTGCCGAGCCGGTGCCTCCGCAGCCGCTGCGCCCAATTGCAACAGAGAGGAAAGCGGCTGAAACAGATCTGCGCCGGACACTAACGCAGGAAGCTGAGCCCCGACGCTCCCTTCTTCTTCCAGCACTGGGCATAATCCTCATCCTGCTGGTGCTCGCCGCCGTTGGCTGGGCTGCTGTCCAATATCGTCAAACCGTCGTCCGGCTGTGGCCGGCATCGGAGCGCGTCTATGGCGCTCTCGGGTTGCCCGTGAACCTGACGGGTGTCGCCATCCGTAATGTGGATCTGCGCCAGCAGGTTGAAGACGGGATGCCGGTCCTCTTCGTCACCGGAACGGTGGTGAATGTCAGCAGTCGCGACCAGCCTGTCCCGCAGCTTCGGGCCATCCTGTTCGACGACAGCAGGCGCGAATTGTACCGCTGGACTTTCGATGCCGGCATTTCATCCCTTTCGCCGGGAGCGTCGAAGGATTTCCGCGTCCCGTTGCAAAACCCGCCGCCCGATGCTCGTGCCGTGAACGTGGGTTTTGCCGCAGAGGACCCCCGGTAATAACGGATGCAAGAGTACGGAACGGAACGGACGCTCTTCACCCGGGATGCGATCGCACAACGCGTCGAAATCGTGGCGCGCGAGATCGCGGCGCGATCCGTATCGCCAGAGGTTGCGGTGCCGGTGCTGGCCGGCGCCTTCGTGTTTGCTGCGGACCTGTTGCGGGCACTGGCGCGGCAGGGCCTCGAACTCGAAACCGAATTTATCTGGCTGCGATCTTACGGACCATTACTGAAGCCGGGCGAACTGCAGATATTGCATGCGCCCGGCGAATCCGTTCGCGGACGTGCGGTGCTTCTGATCGATGGCGTGCTTGATCGCGGCGCCACTTTAGCCGCGGCGAAAAAGCTCCTCGATGCGGCCGGTGCCGCGACGATCATTTCGGCCGTCGCGGTGGTGAAAGCCGCACCCGCTCCACTGTTCAAAGCGGACCATGCGCTGTTTCACGCCGGACCGGAATTTCTCTACGGCTATGGCATGGACTGGTCAGGCCGCGGACGCGGCCTGCCGGATATCCGCGTCCGTACCTGATCGGGCGCTGGATCAGTTAAACGACTTCAGCAGGCGATCGATATAATCGAGTTCTTCCTGCCCGCGGGTTGCTTCGCCGGCGCGGCGCTGCAGTTCTTCCAGAATCTCCCGGGCGCGGTCCAGTTCAGACTGGTCGGGCAGCTTGACGGCGCCACCGGCCATGGATCCGGCCTGATCGAGCGGCCGTCCCAAGGGATCGGTGCGCTGGCCGTCCTGGTCATTGCCCGCTCCCTGCTGCTGGGCGTTGGCGGCCATCAGATTCTTCGCCAATTGCTGGGCGCTGCTGCGCAACTGATCCAGCGCGCGCTGTTGTGCCTGCTCGGCCGTGCCAAGTTGGCTGCCGGTGAGATTGTCGCGTGACGTTCCCATTTCGCGGCCCGCCTGATCGAGACCGTCGGGCATTTGCACGCCATTTTTGCTCAAGCCCTGAATGACCTTGTCGAGCTTGTCACGCAGCCCCTGCTGGTCCTGGGCGAGGCCCTGGGCGACCTTCGGATCGACGGGTTGGCCACCCGGCTGACCCGGGTAAGGTTGGCCCTGGCGTCCGAACTGCTGCCCGTAGCCGTATTGCTGGCCGAATTGGCCGAACGGGTATTGCCCGTACCGTCCGCCGTAACCGCCACCCTGCCCCGGCTGACCGCCCTGTTGGCCCTGGCCCATTTGGCCCTGGCCTTGCTGTTGGCCCTGGCCTTGTTGACCCTGACCCTGCTGGCCCTGGCCGCGCTGGGCGCGGAATGTTTGGTCGAGGAGTGAGCGCTGGCCGCCCATGATATCGCCCAGGCCCTGCAGCGCGTCATTCATGGCATTCTGCTGCGGCGTACCCTGTTGCGCCTGACCATTTTGGCCCTGCTGTCCCTGCTGGCCGCCGCGCTGGTTGCCCGCGACCATGCGCATATTTTCCATCATCTGCATCAGGGCCGCGAGCATCTGCCGGGCCTGATCGCGATTGCCGGTGCGGGCCAGATCCTCGATCGCTTTCAGCAGATCCTGCAGATCCTTCTGCGACATCATGCGCGCATTCGGCGGCATTTGCCCCATTTGCTGGCCGCGCTGAGCATTGCGCGCAAGCTGCTGCATGTAGCGATTCATGGCCTGGCGCAACTTGTCCATCAGGGCACGGATTTCTTCATCCGGCGCGCCACGTTCGAGTGCATCCATAAGCTGGTCCTGCAGCTTGCGCAGCTCTTCCGCGGCATTGGCGAGATCGCCTTCCTCGATCGCCAGCGCCATGTCCCACATCAAATTCTGCGAGGTCTGGAAGCCGGGATCGTTCTTCGAACTATCCAGACGGTGTTCCAGTGCCCGCAGCGCGAGATAATTGCCGTAATCGCTCGGCTTCTTGTAGAAGAGATCCGGACCAAGACTCAGCGCGTCGATTGCGGTTTGCACGGGTTGACGCGCGTTTTCGCCACCCACCGCCAGATTCTTGCGCTGCTCGATCAGCGACTGGGCCAGCGGTTCGGTGAATACGCGCTGCGGTAACTTGATGGTCAGAACCGTGCTGCGGCCGGTTTGGCCGGCGGCGTCGGTCGCTTCCAACGCAATGTGGACGTTCATGCCCGCGAAGGCATGCGCCGTCAGATCGCGGTAAACGACGTCGCTGACCGACTTGCCTGCGCCGGGCACTGGCAAATCGACGGTCAGCGGAGTTGCGCTCTTGAGTTCGCTGCCCTTGTCATCCAGCGGGCGAATGATCGCGGCGGCTTTAACGACGCCATAGTCATCCGTCGCCTTGTAGGACAGCTTCAACGACGCATTCTGCTGTGCCGACGGTGTCTCCGAGAACGCGATCGTCGGCGGCTGGTCGGGAATAACCACGAAGCGGTAATCGCCATAACTGTGCGACCCGAGCCGCACCGAGACATGTGAATTGGTGCCGATATTGACTTTGGATTCGTAGCCGGCATCGCCTTTGACGAATTTCGGCTGCCCGCCTTTCGGCGCCGGGCGGACATCGATCGAAGGCCGGCTGTTGGTACCCCGCAGCCGCATCACCAGCGTGCTGTTGACCGGCGCCTGAATGTCGCCTCCGGCCGTCATCACGGTGGTATCGGTCAAGGACCGCGGCGGAAGTCCGGTATAGGCGGGCGGCGACACCCACGCGACAAACACCGAATTGTCCTGGACGTCGCTGAACACCGGGAACAGGCCCGACAGCAGGCGCTGCCCCGATTGGGGACCGGCGATGACAAAGCCGACGATCAGTGCCAGAAGCACCGCAAAGCGCACGCCATGCGGGTCACGCGTCCACATGCCGGGGGCGGGAAGGCTCAGTTTCAGGCTTTTTGCCGCGGCAAGCAGGCGGATGACATGCGCCCGCCACAGCCTTTCGGCGAAGGGATCACCCCTTCCGGCCGCGACTTTGTCGGTGCCTTCGGTGATTGGCCGGTTCGGCAGTTTGCTGTCGCGCTCCACCCGGCGCGCGCCGTCTTCCCAGCGTGGCGCGCGGAATCGCGCCAATGTCCGCCAGAACATGAATACGGTCGCGCCAATCAGCGCGAGCAGGATGATCGCATGAATCGAGCCGGGAATGACGCCAAACAAACCGACGAGGGCGAGGATCATGCCGAGGCCGACAATGCCCATGCCGGGCCACATCGCGGGCCAGATGCGCTCCCACAGCAGGATCACCCTTGCAACGGCAATGAAACGCTCGGCGCGTTGGCGCCGTGCTTCGCGGTTCTCTTGCGTGTGTTCAGTGCTCAAGCCAGCCCGGAACCTTATCCAGCGCAATCAGCGCTTCCAGAGTGAAACGCGGCCTCACTACGAACCATTGCCGCCCATTAACCATGACCTCGGGCGCGGGCGGCCGGGCATTATAGGCGGATGCCATGACAGCGCCATAGGCACCCGCCGTCAGAATCGCCATCAGATCATTACCTTTGCTTTCCGGCAAGTCTCTATCGCGGGCAAAACTGTCGGTCGTTTCGCACACCGGACCTACCACATCATAACGCAGTGTTGGCGCATTCGGCTGGGGCTGAGCCACAGGGATGATGTCGTGATGCGCATCATAAAGAGCGGGTCTCATCAAATCGTTCATGCCGGCATCGAGAATCAGGAATTTTCGCGCTTCGCCCTCTTTCACATAAATCACGCGCGTAATCAGGACACCGGCAGTGGCGGCAATCAGCCGGCCCGGCTCGAAGATAAGTTCCACGTCGAGCCCACTGGTCGCTTGCGCAATCATCCGGCCATAGGCTTCAGCGTCGGGCGGTTCCGAATCGTGGCGGTACGAAACTCCAAGACCGCCGCCCAAATCGGCACGGGTGATTTGGTGTCCGTCACGGCGCAGATCACCGATCAATCCCGCAACCCGGGCGAACGCGGCGCGAAAGGGCTGAAGATCGGTGATCTGGCTCCCGATATGGACATCGACTCCGACCACTTCGATGCCGGGCAATCGCCCCGCATGCCCATACACCGCTCGCGCGCGGGTCCACGGCACGCCGAATTTGGTTTCCGCCGTTCCGGTCGTGATCTTGGCATGGGTTTTGGCGTCGATATCCGGATTGACCCTGATGGTGACCGGCGCTTTGGCGCCCATGGCCGCGGCGACCCCGCTGAGCGCCTCCAGTTCGGGCTCGCTTTCGACATTGAACTGGTGAATCCCCACACTCAGGGCCAGCCGCATTTCCTCAGCTGTCTTTCCCACTCCGGAGAACACTATGCGATCCGCGGGAATCCCGGCCGCAATCGCCTTCTGCAATTCTCCGCCAGAGACCACGTCTGCGCCCGCGCCTTCGCGCCCAAGTGTCTTCAGCACCGCGACATTGCCATTGGCTTTGACCGAAAAGGCAATCAGGGCCGACTTCGGCAGCGCGTCTTTCAACACGTGATAGTTGTGCGTCAAAGCGGCCGTGGAATAACAGTAAAACGGCGTGCCGACTTCTTTCGCGAGCAATTCAACCGGCACGTCTTCAACGTGCAGCTGCCGGTTTTTGTAGGCAAAGTACCGCTGTCTGCTCAAACCATTATGGCCCGGTAGGGTACGGCGGAATCACCCGCGTCGGCTCACCAAGAATAACCGGCGGCCGGGATGGGTCCTTTTGTTCCATCTGCAGCACCGGCCCGGGCGGCTTCTCGAGATTGGATTTCACGCCGCATCCCGCCAACATCACCGGCACAACGCTGACCAAAATCACGGCGGTTCTCATTTCAACCGGTCTTTCCAGAATGCGATCTGTTCCCGCACGCGCTCCGGCGACGTGCCGCCATAGCTTTTGCGCGCCGCCACCGATGTCTCGATGGAAAGCACTTTATAGACGTCGCCGGTAATCTCGGGCGCCAGTTTTTTCAACTCGGTGAGAGGCAACTTATCCAGCGTCAGGCCGAGCGCTTCCGCCTTTGCCACGGCTTTCGCGGCAATCGCATGGGCTTCGCGGAACGGCGTGCCCGCATGGGCCACCAGCCAGTCCGCGAGATCGGTTGCGGTGGGATAGCCCTTCTCCGCCGCACGCTTCATCGCCGCCGCATCGACCGTCAATTCCGCAACCATTCCCGCCATCGCGGCATAAGCAAGATCGAGCGCGTCGGAGGCGGCGAACACCGGCTCCTTGTCCTCCTGCAGGTCCTTGCAATAGGCGAGCGGCAAGCCCTTCATCACCGTCAGCAAAGTGACGAATGCGCCGAGGATTCGTCCGGTCTTGGCGCGAACCAGTTCCGCGGCATCCGGATTGCGCTTTTGCGGCATGATGGAAGAGCCGGTCGAGAACGCATCCGGCAGGCGAATGAATCCGAATGCGGGTGACGCCCAAAGGAAAATCTCTTCGGCCAGACGCGACAGATTGGATGCGGCGATCGCGGATGCGCCAAGAAATTCGAGTGCAAAATCGCGCGCCGAAACCGCGTCCATGGAATTGCGCATCGGCCGGTCAAAACCGAGCCGGCTCGCCGTTGCTTCCCGGTCGATGGCATAGGTTGTGCCGGCCAGCGCCGCTGCTCCCAGCGGGGATTCATTGAGCCGTTTCGCAGCATCGGCGAAGCGCCCGCGGTCACGCTCGGCCATTTCGATATAAGCGAGGCAGTGATGGCCGAAGGTCACCGGCTGTGCCGGCTGCATATGGGTGAAACCGGGCATGATGGTCTCGACATGACGTTCGGCCTGCGCCAACAGCGCACGCTGGAAACCAAGCGCGCCCTCGTCTGCCCGCCCGCAGGCATCGCGCACCCACAGGCGCAAATCCGTGGCCACCTGATCGTTGCGCGACCGGGCGGTGTGCAGCCGTCCGGCTGCGGCGCCGATCAGCTCGGCAAGCCGCGACTCCACGTTCATGTGAATGTCTTCAAATTCACCGCGAAACGGAAATGAGCCGGAATCAACTTCTTTGCGAATAGTCGCGAGCCCCGCGGCGATTGAATCCGCGTCAGCTTTGTCGATAATCCCCCGGGCGGCCAGCATGGCCGCGTGTGCTTCGGAACCGGCAATGTCTTCGCGCGCCAGCCGCTTGTCGAAATCGATCGAATTGTTGATCTCCGCCATGATGGCGGAGGGACCGCGACTGAAACGTCCGCCCCACATTTTATTTGCCGTCATCAGTCCGATCCTGCCGGGAGTCCCGGAATGAAATCTCCTGTACGCGCTCTGGCGATCGCCGCCGCGGGCGCTGCCTCTATTGTCGCTGTCCTATACGGGATAGGCGTCTTCAATGTCCACGCGGGACCACGGCCACCCGCCGTGCTCAACCGTTTCCAGTTGACGGCATCGGCGCCCGAAGCACCCGCCATCGGCTTCATTGACGCAGCAGGGAAAAAACTGACGCTCGCCGATTTCAAGGGCCGATATGTGCTGGTGAATCTGTGGGCCACCTGGTGCGGCCCCTGCATCAATGAATTGCCCGAGCTGGCACGGCTTCAGCAGGCATTGCCGAAGGACCGCTTTGTCGTGACACCGGTCGACGTGTTGGAGAAGCTCGATGCCGGGCGCTTGCGCGATTTCCTGGAGATGCATTCGGCCGGCAGTCTGCCGGTCTATATCGACAGCGACCGCCAGACGCAGCAGGGCTTCGTCGCCAACGAATTGCCGCTGACGGTGTTAATCAGCCCCGATGGCCGCGAAGTCGCCCGCGCCGTCGGCGGCCAGCACTGGGCCGATCCCGCTTCAATCGCCTGGATGAAAGCTATCTCCGCTCCCCCCGCCGCCAAAAGTTAGAACGGTTGCAAGAAAAAAACATCTCACGCGGAGGCGCAGAGATATCCAGCGCGCGACGGCGAGTTGGCTGCCCGGCAGAGCACGTCACTTTTATCTCCGCGGCTCCGCGTGAACCTTTAGTGTGCTGGTCTGGTCATAAGCCGTTTCAGTGCGTCCGGCTTTGTAATTCTTGTGGCTCGATGTCGCTGGTGATGCGATCGAAGAGCAAAAGAATCGTTGTCTCGGTATGGTTCGAGGAACCAAAGCTCGATCCCGAGGACGCTGCATATGCGCCATTATCCTGGCGGTAGGCAAC